>JBGPBW010000335.1:0-4179 GCA_041481385.1 Puia sp. | reverse complement strand
CCCTCGAGAGCGATTTGCAAAAGGAAGTCGAACGGCTGCGTAAGGAAACCTTCGATCTCAAGGCCGATCTCTTAAAGCAGCACGATCTGTTGATCAAGCGCAGAAAACGATATGTACAAACCACTCAGTCCTATCACCGCTTTAAAAAATGGGATGACCTGACAATCAATTTAACTGTTGAATCCATCGAAGAGCTCTGGGTGAGTGATATAACCTATCTACGCATCGAAACGGGCTTTGTGTATCTGTCGCTTATAACTGATGTTTACTCAAGAAAAATAGTGGGATATCATCTGAGTCAGAAATTAAAAGTAGACGGCTGCATCAGTGCGTTAAACAAAGCGATCGCCTCGCTATCACCATCCGGTTATCACCGGACACTTATCCATCACTCGGATCATGGAATACAATATTGCTGTGATCAGTACATATCCATATTGCAGAAAAATGAGATCAGAATCAGTATGACACAATCGGGAAGTCCATATGACAATGCGATCGCAGAGTGCGTAAACGGAATCCTCAAACAGCAGTTTTGCCTGGATAAAGTTTTTGAAAACTATGGCGCTTCCGTCCGTGCGGTGAGCAAAGCCATTGATGGTTATAACCGGTTAAGACCGCATGGCAGTGTGAGTAATATGACACCCGACAAGGCCCATGGCTTCTCGGACAAACTGGTCAGAACCTGGAAAAAAGGTCAAAAACATGTAAAGCTATAAACGGAACAAAAATGACATGCAAAGCTAAAAACGTAATATTGAATCCCGCTGTAAAGCCAAAGCCGTAAAATCTTCGAAACCTGTAAAGTTTTTTCAGTACAAGACAAAGTTTTTTCAGTACAAGACATTAGGGATTTCTTCGTGATTCCTTCGTGATTCCTTCGGGACGGCTTCGGGACGGCTTCGGCAGTTCTTCGGGAGTTCTTCGGGAAAACAGCCTGAAATACCCAGTAAATCCCGAAGGATTCCCGAAGAACCTTCATAAAACGTTCGAACTCATAGCGAACCAAATAAGAAGCATATTAGAAGAAGCCAGCCTTCCGGTGCTCCGGCATGGGGGAAAATTGATGATAAACCCCATGAAAATGATGGTTTTATGAGGTACCCAGACCGGAACGTAAGTATAAACCCTTAGCCGAATGATCTCATATTCAGGGATTTAAAAGGGCTAAAATCCATTTGTCGTGCTTTTATCCCCGAAAATCGAAGCTTTTACCTGACCTGTCGAATAACTTATGAGAAGGGCGATCCTCTTCGCATCTTTGTATTGTTGAAGCGCGTTAGGGATCCGATCCGAAGAAAACCATCAGAGTCCAAGAAAAAGAAAAACCAAGAAAAGCTGAGGGCATAACGCTTAAGGCCAGAATCCGAAGAAAGACCAAACGAATTAGTCCTTTGAAAACCAACGAAAGCTAAAAGCGTAAAGCTTAAGGCTTAAAGCCAGAATCCGAAGAAGAACCAAACGAATTAGTCCTTTGAAAACCTGAACTGAGAATTGAAAGCTTTCAAAATACGACCCGTTTTTAGAGATCCAATGCCTTGAAAAATTGTTGACGACCCCTAAACCCTTCATTATCCTGACGAAAACCGAAAGAAATCCAGTATTGAGAAACCTTAAAATCTGTACCTTTTCTTGACGGAAAACTAAACTTTGATGACGCCCTGAACAGATTTGGACGGCTGCCTTACGGCAGCCGTTTTTTTTAGTTCCCGTTCCACACATTGTTTTTCCTGTCTACGTCCGGTAGCTGGTTTTCAGGATCGAGGATCACCTGTTGAATTTTTCCGGTTGATGCATATTTCAAAGTCCAGTTGCCACCACGTTGCCAGATCTCGACAGGAAGCCGGATCGTTTCTGTTTTGCCATTAACCTGCACCAATTTCAGGATTACCGGCAGAATCATTTTACCCTTGTTATCTATTGTAATCAATGCGCCTTTTGCGGCATCATCATCAATGTATTTCACGCTGGTCACTGCCTGGTCCAGGGTCCAGGTGGTAAAAAACCATTCCTTCCAGAACCAGTTCAGGTCATCACCGGCAGCACTGTTGATGCAATGAAAAAAATCGTAAGGGGTAGGATGTTTGAAAGCCCAGGCTGTGGTGTATTTCCTGAATGCATAATCAAAACGATCCTTCCCGAGCACCACATTCCGAAGTAAATTAAGTCCATAGGCTGTTTTACTGTAGTACTGATAATGCTGATCCACATCCATCGCTTCAGAAAAGGTCATCAGTGGATCTTTCAGAAAGGGAAGGGTGCTCTGATCGAGCCAGGCAAAATGACTCTTCTGATATAATGCGGGATCTTTCGCATACTCTCCCCTGTTAAATATTTCACCCGCATAATAATTGATATAGGAATTAAATCCTTCATCCTGCCACATGTATTTTCTTTCATTGGAACCGACAATCATCGGATACCAGTTGTGCCCGATTTCATGGGCAATCACAAACCATAAGGGTGCACGCGTACTGGTATAGTCGTTAAAAATCATACCGGGATATTCCATGCCGGTGATATTGGAACCGATATTGACGGCACTGTTCCACGGATATTCATAAAAGTTTTTTGAATAGATCTCCATGCTGTTTTTTAAATATTCTGTAGCTCTGGACCATGCCGTATCACCAATAGCTTCGGGCGGATAAGCCGACATCGCAATCGCAGGCCGTCCGGAAGGCAGGTTTACTTTTGCAGCATCCCATACCAGTCCTTTTGATGCGGCCCATGCCACATCACGCGTGTTTTTCATTACATAATGCCAGGTAAGGTTTCCATGATTTGCAGGACGAATGGAAGATTTACCGATTTCATCCGCATGAACGATGCCGAGGGTTTTATCGCTTTTTGCGGCAGCAGCGAGTCTGTTTATTTCTTCTGTTGTTAAAACCTGCGTCGGATTCTGCAGATCACCTGAACCATACACGAACATTTCTGCAGGAGCAGTAATATAATAGTCGAAATTTCCGTAGTCACAGTAAAACTCTCCGAGTCCCATATAGGGTAGCGTGTTCCAGCCCTCCACATCATCATAAACGCACATTCGCGGATACCACTGACCGATCGTATATACCACTCCCTTCGTAGTGTATACCCTTCCCATTCGATCACAACCATATGCTGGAATGATAAATTTGTAATCGATTCCGATCAACATTTTATCGCCTTTTGGCAGTAATGGATTATTTAGCCGGATCTGCAAACGTGTATCAGAAATCACCGGATCCACTTTATATGATTTTCCATTATAAGTTACCGTTACTGCGTTAATGCGATATCCTCCGTTGGGAACGCCCAATACACCCATTTTGTCACTCGAAGCCGGTGTGGCTGCTGCGCCTCTTGAATTCGGATTAAAAAGATTCTGGTCGAGTTGTAACCATACATAGTCCAGTTTATCCGGACTGTTATTTGTATATGAAATAGTCACATCACCGGTGATGCTGGTATCTTTTTCACTGAGGGTGGCATGAATCAGGTAACTGGCACTGTTCTGCCAGTACATGGGGCCTGGCATACCACTTGCCGAGCGATAGCTGTTTCCCGCCGGCGGTTCAAACGTCGAAGTAAAAAAATCGTGGGGATTATAAGCGCCATCATTCCGGTCTGATTGTGCAAACAAAAAACCAGAGCAAATAATAAGGGTAAAACCGAATGCAATTTTTTTCATTTCGTTGTTTTAAGAATCCAATGTTTTTGCGTAAAAACGGAGGGACCGAAAATAAACCAGTTTTTCGGAATACAGCTTTGAACGGGTTTTATTTCCTGGCCGAAAAAAAATGGTTATAAATTTCAGTTGTTGTTGTGAAACTATTAATTGCCGACAAAGAAATTGAAAAGTTTTTCAGCTTCCGTCCCCTGTCGAATTTGTTTGTTTTTTCTTATCAAATCCCCAGAAATGTTTCGTTGCTATGATCGAGGTGTCTGTGGCCTGTCTTTAAATTCAATCGATGTTAATCTTATTCGGTCTGCCTTGAAATAGCTGATTGAATCTACTGAAGCGGTTCCTATCAGGTAGCCTTTTATATAGCCAAGGGTAAAACAGGTTGGCACATAAACATATGATTATCAAATAATTAAGCCCTAAGGGTATACCCCTATCATTCCCCCTGCAAACCCGCTTATCGTGCTTTTTAGCCCGAAAATCGAAGCTTTTACCTGCCCGGTCGAATAACT
>JBGPBW010000334.1:0-4221 GCA_041481385.1 Puia sp. | reverse complement strand
TCATTATTTTTTAAACAGATGCACCCATCGAGCAAACGCCGATTTTCTTCAATCACAAAACGGCATCTTGCATACACCACGGCATCCATTTCTTCCCGGTGTTCTGCCAATAACTTCAACGACATATCCCGTAGTGAATGAAGGGACGGATCATATTTTCTTAACAATTCCACACCGGCTTCGCATTGCTGCCTGCGCAGATTATATTCAGATGAAGCAAGCGAATGGCTTACCATCGTATTCACAAGGATGATACAGAGTTCAGGGAAATGAAAAGGAATATAGTCAAATTCCAGGCTTCGGCAGTCCAGCTTCATCAGGTGCCCTGCTTTTCCGTGCAGGCTGGCGAAGGGATCCATGATGCCGCATTGCAGGCCTGCAAACAGTTGCTCTGTATTTTGCGCTGCCAATGCGATTTCCATTCCAGACAATCCCAGCCCGTAGGTTTCATTCAGTGCGAGGCCAAAAGCTGAACAAAGAGCTGCAGAAGAACTCATGCCCGCGCCAACCGGCACATCACCTGCGATGGCCACCCGGAGTCCGTTTGGCAAACGTTTTTCAGGCATGAGGAGGTAAATCATACCCAGCAGATAAGTAGGCCATCCTTTTACCGGGTGCATGTCGTCCAATGAAAACCGATACGATTCGGGATATTCAAATGCCCGCAGATAGAGATAAGGATCCGTTGCAGGGGAAAGGGCAACAAAGATATTCCGGTTGATGGCACCGGGAAGAACGAACCCTTCATTATAATCAGTATGTTCACCAATAAGGTTTACTCGACCCGGGGCTGCAGTAAGAAAGCCGGAGTTTCCGAAATATTGTTGAAATTGCCTGGGGATATCCATTTCCATTATCGTTCTATTAACACATAACTAATGTCCTTCACGATCACACGCGAACGGGATGAAGATCTGGACCTTGTTCAGATCACGGACTTGTCAACCGGCATCCAGGTCAGGATCCTGCCTGCGGCAGGTGCCCTGTTGCACGAATTTTCAATTCCGCTTGGGAATCGCAGGATCCAGGTCATAGATAATTATAAAAACCAGGCGGACCTGCATAAAAATCTTTCCTCCTCGTTCAAAAGCGCCAAACTTTCCCCGTTCGTTTGCAGGATTTCCAAGGGCAAATACGCATTTGAGGAAACCGCTTTTGAATTCCGGAACAAATTTAACGATGGCTCTGCAATACACGGGATACTTTCTGACAAACCTTTTCTTATTCTGGAAAAAACCACCGGCGAAGACGAAGCTACGGTATCGATGGCATATCAATACCGGCAGGACGACCCGGCTTATCCGTTTGATTACGATATCCGTGTCCGTTACATTTTAAAAAAAGGCGGAAGGCTTTATCTCGAAACTGTTGTCAGTAATATTTCTTCCCGGCGTATACCCATGGCCGATGGCTGGCATCCCTACTTCAAACTGGAGGGCGAAGTGAATGACTGGCTGTTGGCTTTTCATTCCAGGCAAAACCTGGCATTCGACGACAACCTGATTCCTACCGGACAGATTAATGATATGCAAAAATTCTATTCCCCCAGATTGATCGGTTCAGAATTTTTTGATCACTGTTTTTTACTGGATCAGGAATCGGGCGTTCCGGCAGCCATATTAAAAAATCCCGCAAATGGATTGCGATTGAGTTTTTTCCCCGACCGCGGTTACCCTTATCTTCAGATTTACACCCCACCCGACCGGAAAAGTATTGCCATAGAAAACCTAAGTGCGGCACCGGATGCTTATAATAATGGTTTGGGGTTGCTCATTATGCAACCCGGCGAATCGCAAAGTTTTAGCGTGTTATATCAACTGGAATTCCGGTAATCATGTACCTTGCTGAATAATACCTGATATGAAAAGACTGAAGTCCTTTTTCACACTCGCTGGTCTGCTATTATTGACCGGCTGTTTTGAAATCAATGAAGATATCGATGTGAAGGCGGATGGGAAGGGCGTGTATTCCATTCATAATGACATGAGCCAGATCCTGCAGGCCATGTCGAGTTATCTGGGTAAGGATGAAATGGAAAAACAGATGCCTTCCCGGAATGTTGATACTACGGTTATGATGAAGTCCCTGTTGGATACTGCCAAGAACATTTCTGCAGAAAACAAAGCCCTGGTCAAAGATGGAACGGTTCACCTGCTGCTGAACATGGATAAGAAGGAATTTAAAAGCGATATCGTGATCCCGTTCAAAAATCTTTCCGATCTGCAGAAACTATATAATGCCATGAACAGTCAGTCGCTTGGTTTTACCCAGTTTTTCAAGGGAATGGCCGGTAAACCCGATTCCACTATGAGTAACAATGACAATGGAATGCCGGATATGAATCAGTTTAATGCCATTTACGATTTCATTAGCCACGATGGCCTGATCTCAAGGAAATTAAACACTGAGCGATGGAAAGCCCTGCAGCAGAGTCCCCAGTTTGCACAAATGAAAGAAGCTGGCAATATGGGCATTTCCATTCCCTATACTTTAACGATTACCGTTCCCCGCCCCGTAAAAAAAGTTGACAATGAACTCGCCAAACTTTTCCCTGACAGGAAAAAAGTGGTCATGCAGTATAACCTGGTGGAAGTATTCGATCACCCGGAAAAATTCGAGTATACTATAGTTTATTAGGGATTAAAGATGCTGAGAAAAACAGATTTCCTCGTGGTCGGATCAGGCATTGCCGGGTTAACCTATGCCCTGAAAGTAGCAAAAGACTGCCCGGATCAGCAGGTGCT
Organism: Puia sp.; assembly: GCA_041481385.1. Lineage (GTDB taxonomy): Bacteria > Bacteroidota > Bacteroidia > Chitinophagales > Chitinophagaceae > Puia. The sequence continues at coordinate 1,477 of JBGPBW010000334.1, read as the reverse complement.
TGTAATTACCAAAACTATCGCGGATGAAACCAATACCAAATATGCTCAGGGTGGTATTGCAGGCGTTACCGATCTGGATAATGACAGTTTCGAAAAACATATTGAGGATACACTGATCGCAGGCGACGGCCTCTGTAATCCGAAAACCGTGGAGATCGTCGTGAAAGAAGGTCCCGAACGCATACGGGAAATGATCGAATGGGGTGCCCGGTTCGATAAGGACGAAGAAGGAGATTTTAAAAGAGGACGGGAAGGCGGGCATTCGGAATTCCGGATCCTGCATCATAAGGACGTTACGGGAAGGGAAATGGAACGTGCATTACTTCAAACCGTCGCGACACAGAAAAATATTGAAATCATCAAACATTGTTTTGTGGTGGATATCATCACACAACATCACCTCGGATACCTGGTTACCAAATCAACCCCCGATATTGAATGTTATGGCATCTACGCCCTGAATATGGAGGAGAACCGCATTATCAAAATACTTTCACGCATCACCGTTTTTGCAACAGGTGGCAATGGTCAGGTTTACCGCACTACGACCAATCCTGTCATCGCCACGGGGGATGGTATCGGAATGGTATACCGGGCAAAGGGCCGCATAGAAAATATGGAGTTCATCCAATTTCATCCAACGGCTCTGTATCAGCAAGGCGTGAGTCCGGCATTTCTGATCACTGAAGCCGTTAGGGGTGATGGCGGAATACTCCGGAATAAACAGGGTGAAGCCTTTATGGAAAAATATGATCCGCGAAAGGATCTCGCACCCCGTGATATTGTTGCCCGGGCCATCGACAATGAAATGAAAAAAGGAGGAACCGAACACGTGTACCTGGACTGCCGTCATATGGACATTAAAAAATTCAGGGAACACTTTCCCAATATTTATGAAACCTGTAAATCGGTGGGTATCGATGTAGCGGTGCAGATGATTCCCGTAGCGCCCGCTGCCCATTACAGCTGCGGCGGCATTAAAACCGATGAATGGGGACACACTTCCATCAGGAATTTATACGCTTGTGGTGAATGTGCATCTACCGGATTGCATGGCGCGAACCGCCTGGCCAGTAATTCCCTGCTGGAAGCGCTGGTTTTTGCACATCGTTGTTACCTGGACAGTATCGAAAAAATCAAAACCCTTTCTTTCCGCGAAGATATTCCCGACTGGAATGCTGAAGGCACAACGGCTCCCGGTGAAATGATCCTGATCACACAAAGCATAAAAGAGCTCCAGTTGCTGATGAGTGACTATGTCGGAATTGTACGGACCAACATCCGTCTGGAGCGGGCATTGAAAAGACTTGACCTCCTTCATGAGGAAATTGAAGCACTATATGAAACCACTTTGTTATCCCCGCAGCTCTGCGAAGTGAGAAACCTGATCACTACCGGTTACCTCATCGTCAAAGGTGCGCAGTTCCGAAAAGAAAGCCGGGGACTCCACTTTAACACCGACTATCCTTACAAGAGC
>JBGPBW010000333.1:0-4248 GCA_041481385.1 Puia sp. | reverse complement strand
CACAATACTATCGTCTACCAATAAACCCAGGGCCACAACCAGTCCCACAATGCTGAGCTGGTTCAGGTTGAAGCCGAACAGATTCAACAGAACCAACCCGATGGAGAGGGAGAGGGGAATAGAGATCATAACGATCATGGCAGACCGAAAACCAAGGGGAAGCAGGGTAATGGCTACCAACAATATTGCGATCAGGAAATCTTCTCCAAGGCTGCCCAGGCGCCTGTTTACATTGTCAGCCTGGTCGAAGTTCTGCACCTGGTCGATATTGGAGGGCAGGGTTTTTTTGAATTGTGCCAGCACCGGTTCATAAGCTTCCCTGGTCCTGCTGATATTTTCCCCTTCTTTCTGTGCGGCTGTAATAAATATACAGCGGTGGCCATTCAGCCGGGTTTTATACTTGGTGTCTTCAAAACCGTAATACACTTTGGCTACATCTTTCAGGTAAATGTTTTTTCCGGAAGATGATGAAACAATGGTATTCCTGATTTCATCTATCGACTGGAAGTTTCCACTTGTTTTGATATTGAAACTTCTCTGGCCGGCAGAAATACTTCCTCCCGGAATATTGGCGATCTCGCTTTGCAGGCTTCCGGTTACCGCATTCAGGGGGAGCCGCATCTGCGCCATTTTCTCCAGGTCGAGTTCCACGCGCACCTGCGGATCAGGTAAACCATGAATTTCCACTTTTTTTAATGCGGGCAGTTTTTCCAGTTCGTCCTGTAGTTTTTCTGCATAGTATTTCATTTTCTCGCGGGAGGCATTTTCAGAAACGAGTGCCACCTGGATGATATTTACATCGGAGGGTTGGAATTTTTGTACATCGATGCTCACAATATCGGCGGGTAATTCAGGCCGCTTGCTGTTTACCACACGAACAATTTCCTGGTACTTATTGTCGACATTGCTGTTGTACTTATACTCGACACGCAGGGCGGCCACACCGTCGCCAATGGTGGTGCGTATGCGCTTGATGTTATCGAGACCCCAGATTTCTTTTTCAAGTGGTTTCACCACCAGTTCTTCCATATCCCCGGGACTTGTTCCCGGATATACTACGACGACGGTAAAAGTGGGTGCATGTATTTCCGGATCCTCCGAACGTGGCATGTTCAGCAGGGTGGTGATACCCAGGGCGATGATCATGATAAAAATTACGAGGGTGAACTGGTAATTTTTAACGGCATAGTCGGTGATTTTCATGAAACGTATTCTTTATGGAATGATATAAATGGAACTGTTGTCTGTGAGGTATGCACTACCGGATACGATGAGTAATTTTTCTTTTTCCAATCCCCGGCTGATGATCAGGTGGTCTTTTTCCACACCCGCAATCACCACTTTTACTTTTTGTGCTGTTTTGTTGTCGTTGGTAACAAATACGAACCCGGAACTTCCGTCTCCGTCCAGCAGGGCTTCATAGGGAACTGCCCAGGTTTCGGATGCGGATTTATCCACTTTCTGGTGATTGCCGGTTACAATGACTCCGGTTCCAAACATGCCGGCTGCAATTTTCCCGGATTGATTTCCGCCCAGCGTGATATCGATACTGAACAGGCCATTGGAAGGATCCACGGATTCAGATTTCCGGGTCACTTTACCGTTCATGGTTTGTCCGTCCTGAGAGGCAATCATCACTGCTGCGGGGTCCCCGGTTTTGACCGCATTCCATTGTTTATCGGTTATGCCTGCCCGTAAGATCCATTTTCCTGAACCTGCTCCATTGGTCTGCAATACTGCGTTACCGGAGTTTACCAGTTGTCCTTCATTGGCGAGTTTGCGCAAAACAAAACCATCCGCTTCTGCCCGGATTTCAGAATACTGCCTGTTGAAATGAGCTGTATTGAGTTGCTGCGCGGACAGGTCACGGGTAGTTTTTGCATTTTGAACCTGCTCGAGGGTGGCCACGCTGTCGTTGAACAGGTTGGTCAGCCGCTGCAGATCTCGGCTGGCTTTCTCATAGGCCAGCTGCGCCTGTTGCAGACTCCCATCAATTTCGGTGAGGTTCAGCGTAGCGAGCAGCTGACCTTTTTTAATGGCGTCACCTTCTTTCACAAATATTTTATTGATGATCCCGGTCGTTTTAAAAGACAGCATCACTTCGTCGTCAGTAGTGAACTGTCCGGAGACCGGAATTTTTTCCAGCGTGTTGTATTCTTTCACCGGAATCACCCTGACCGGAATGGCGGTGGATTCCGTTTTTCTGAGCGGTTCAGTTCTGGCGGTGCAGGAAACAAGTGCGTAAACGCTGAAAATGACGAGCAGGTAAGATAATAAGCGTTGCATAAAATTTTTATTTATTGAGTGGATAAGTAGTTGCATTGCGTTCGGTATCCGCATAGGCAACCTGTACATTGGCGATCGTAACGGCCAGCTGAAGTCTCGCGTTGGTGAGCTGGGTGAGCGCATCCAGCAATTCGATATAGAGCAGCTGACCTGCCTTGTATACTTTAAACTGGTCGGCATAATATTTTTCAGCAAGGGCCAACTGGGTTTTCGTGTTCTGGTAATCAGATAGGGCAGTGCGCAGATTATTGACAGACTGGACCAGTTGCATCTTCAACTGTGAAGAAGTTTCCCGGTAATTGGATTCCGCCTCCTGTTTGCCGGCCGTTGCCTGTTGAATACGGGATTTATGTAATCCTCCGGCAAAAACATTCATCTCAAGGCTCAAGCCCCATACATAGTATTGTGCTTTGGTGTTGTATTGAAATTTGAAACCCTGCGAGCCGAGATCCAGATAAGTATTCAATTTAGGAACGAGATAAGCGCTTTGCAGTTTCCTGTTTAATTCATGGGTTTGTATGGCAGACTGGAGTTCCTGAAGTTCTTCCCGTCCATCCGTATTCAGATTCAGGACTCCGTTTAGTGATTCGGATTCGGTGACGAAACTCGCGGTGTCCAGTATAATTCCGGAATCCAGCGGGCGGTTCATCAGGAAATTCAGGTAAGCCTGAACGTTATTCCGGTTATTGGTGGCCTGGGTGAGGGAGGTTTCAATCTTTTGTTTTTCTGTTTCCGAGCGGGTAAGGGCCGTGCTGTTGCGCATTCCGTTTTTCAAGAGGCTTTGATTTACACGAATGTTTTCATTCACGAGGTGAAGGGCATTATTATAAATTTCGACGGCTTTATCCGCCTGGTAGTAGCGGTAATAAGCTGTTTTTATTTCTTTCACCAATTCGCGTTTGTATACATTCACTGCCGCGCGGTTCCTGGATATGGTTTCCTTTTTTATTTTTTCGTTGTAATAGATTTCAGCGTTGATCAGCGGAAGCGTGGTGCGGAAACGGGCATCGTAGTAATCATTCGGACTCAGCAAAACAGATTTGTTCTGGAGGTTGGGGAATTTTGTTGAACCCGTGAGTTGGTTGAGTGATTGATATACCGGATTCAATAAATCGCCCAGGGGCAGGTCGATGGTGCGGCCGCCATCTGCTTTGGTGTAACTGGCTCCGAAGGAAATATTGGGCAGGAAAAGAGCGTGTGCTTCTTTCAATGCATACAGGGATTTCTCCAATTGGAGTTGCTGGCCCGTCAGGCCCTGGTTATTGCTGAATGCCGTGTTAATATAGGTTTCGAGCGCATTCTCCTGGGCTTTTATTCCTGCACTGAGCAGGAGGAGCGGGATGATAAACAGCATTTTCATAATAAATAACGTTGAGTTAATGAACGGTGTTTAGTGATCTGGCAAAAAAAATAGCCATAAAGGCCGGGGGAGATTTTACCTGGAATCGGTGGTGGTGATTTGAATCATGATTAATTTTTTATAAGTTTAAAATATTCCTCTACTGATTTCGCGATAGCTGCGGCAATCTGCTCTTCATTCATTTCCGTTACTTTTAAGCGGTCGCGGAGATCAAGTGAAACCAGGCCATGGCCCATGGACCAGACAGAAAGTGCAGCAACCATCACATCATTAAAGCGGATCAGTTTTTTTTCGATACATTCTGCAAGGCATTGGACGAGGGTGCCAAAGGCATCGTGACAGTTCACCCACAGGTCTTTGTCGTCCACCACATTCATAGGTGCGCGGATAATGAACATCAGGTCGTAGAGTTCAGGATTATTTTTTCCGAAGCGGACATAGGCCTTCATGACTTGTTCGAGTCTTTGCAGTGGATCTTCGGCAACGACATGTTCGCGAAAATACTTGTCCAGTTTTTCAAATGCCTGGGCCTGCACATCATATAATAATTCGTCCTTGTCCTTATAATAGAGATAAATGGTTGCGGGGCTGTATTCAATTTT
>JBGPBW010000332.1:0-4258 GCA_041481385.1 Puia sp. | reverse complement strand
GTCTGAACCTAAAAGTATCGAAGAATCTTTTTAGCGACCGGGTGCGGGTGTCCGTTGGCAGCGATTTTCAACTGGAGGGGGTCAATCCCGGTCAGGATGCAACGAATCTTGCAGGTGATGTAAGTGTTGATTATCGTTTAAGCAAGGATGGAAGATATATGATCAGGGTATATCGTAAGGACCAGTATGAATCGATTCTTCAGGCGCAGGTTATTGAAACCGGGCTTAGTTTCATTCTTACGTTTGACTATAATAAATTTCGCGAGTTATTTGAGAACAAAAAAGAACCAGCGCCAACGGCTCCACCCAAGCATCATAAAAAATCACCCGCTGAAAATAACCCGCCGGCAAAATGAATGGATCCATTATAAGAATAATTTGCTTTATATGTTCGCCGGTTTTGTTTTACTCCTGTAGTGAAACCAAAAGCCTCGAAGAGGGACAATATTTATATAACGGCGCTTCCATTAAAATTAAATCGAATCCGGAACTATCCCGTAGTAAAAGAAATGATCTGGAAAATGAATTAGATGGTCTGCTCAGGCCAAAGCCGAATGGAAGTTTTCTGGGTATCCGGGTTAAACTCCTTTTATACAACCTGGCGGGTAAGCCCAAGAGCAAGGGGCTCGGTCACTTTATCCAGGATAAACTCGGGGAGCCACCGGTACTTGCCACATACAGTGCGATGGAAAAAAACAGGGCAGTCCTCCAGAACAGGTTGGAAAACCGGGGATTTTTCAAGGATACCGTCATACTTGATACTGTATATAAGGGAAGAAAAATGAACGCCTCGTATACGGCGGAAGTCGGGTATCAATATACAATCCGCAATGTGGTTTATCCCAGTGGTCCGGATTCATTGGGAGCCCTGATTGGAAGGATGCAGGCCAGGTCACTCTTAATAACAGGTCAGCCCTATAATCTGGACGTAATCAAGAATGAAAGAGTGCGCATTGATACCCGTCTGAAACAAAGAGGATACTATTATTTCAACCCTGACGATTTGTTGATCCGGGCTGATTCCATGGCCGGGGGGCACCAGGTGGATATGACCCTGATCGTTAAAAAATCTACGCCCGAACCAGCCCGGGAGGTATACAGTATCAATGATGTTGTGGTATTTGCTAATTATAATATCCATGTTGATACCAGCGTTGATGTTACCGGACTGCCCAGGTATCAGGGATATATTATTATTGACCCGGATCAAATGTTTAAGCCCAGGATTTTTTCACAGGCCCTTGTATTTAAGCCGGGTGACATATATAACCGCAGGGATCACGACCTTTCACTAAGCCGTTTGATCAGTCTGGGGGTTTTTAAGTTTGTAAAAATCAGGTTTGATGAAAAGGACACGGCACAACATAAGTTAAATGCTTATTATTATCTGACGCCCACTGAAAAACAATCCATACGTTTTGAAGTATCCGGCCTGACCCAGTCTGACGACGCCAATGGCGGCCAGCTTTCTGTGAATTGGCGCCACAGGAATATTTTCCGGGGCGCAGAATTACTCACAGCAACGGCTTATGTGGGTTATTTAAGGCAAAATCTCGGGCAGGGAAATTATACCAACACAACCAAATTTGGTGTGGATCTCAGTTTATTTGTTCCCAGGGTCATCGGTCCCGTAAAATTTCAAACCAATAGCGGTTTCATTCCTAAAACAAGGTTTAGTTTAGGCTATGAATTTTATAACCAGTCTGCTCAATATACCCTGAATTCTCTCAAGGCCAGTTTTGCCTATGTGTGGAAGGAAACCATTACGAAGGAACATACCCTGGAAGTGATCCGTGTAAACCTGGTAAACCCCAGTTATATTGATCCGGCATATCAGCTGCAACTCGATACCAATATTGTTTTGGCAAGAAGTCTGGAGAAAACGTTTATTATCGGACCGACATACAATTTTAATTTCAACTCCCAGCTTCGTCCGAATCGTAATAAAAACAATTTCTACTTCAATGGAAATATTGATTTGTCCATGAATATTGTCGGCGTTGCCAGTGGTGCCAATGTGCAGAAGACGGGTGAACAAAAAACATTGTTCAATGTTCCCTATTCGCAATATATAAGGGGTGAAGCAGATTTCAGACACTATCTCAGTTTTTCAAAAAACACAGTGCTTGCCAGCAGGCTGACGGGTGGGATGGGTTACGCTTATGGAAACAGTTATACCATGCCTTATGTGAAAGAATTCTTTGCCGGCGGGGCAAACGATATCCGGGCCTTTCGTTCGCGATCGCTGGGTCCCGGTTCATATTACGCTGGGAATCCGGATACCGCATTCATAGCTGATCAGCCAGGAGATATTAAGATAGAAATGAACACCGAACTGAGGTTTAAATTATTCTCTTATTTTAACTGGGCGTTTTTTATTGATGCCGGCAACGACTGGACGCTCCGGTATGACAGTTCCAGAGTTGGTTCGCAGTTCACGAAAGACTGGCCAAGTCAGATTGCCGTGGGTGTTGGAACGGGTCTTCGCCTCGATATCAGCATTCTCTTACTACGTCTGGATCTGGGCATACCCGTGCGGGAGCCCTGGCTACCCCCTTATCAAAGATGGGTTTTCGATACCAAAAATTTTGTATTGAATTTTGCGATCGGATACCCGTTTTGACAAGTGTGGAAGTGTGGCAGTGTGAGAGTGAAAAAGAAAATGCTTGCGTTAATAATTAATAATTGATAATTAATAATTACATAACAATCTCCTTAATGGCTGCAAATAAGGACTTCCACATCAGGTTAAAGATAGACCGGTGGATATCGCGTGTGTAATCCACATTTCCTATTCGTGTTTTTCCATGTTGTGGATTTGAATCTTTTACTACCAGACCGGCTGCAAGGGTTGGAAGAACCTTGGTTTTGTATTTGTTTTTATCGTCATCTTTTTTCAGTAATCTGACCGAAATATTTTCGTAATGAAATATAAGTTTTCCTTTTCCGCGGGTATTAGTAGCGTCCAGATGATATTGCAGACTGCCTATTTTGCCTTTATTCAATTCAGCCAGGGCCATGGGTTTGAGTAAATCGTTGAGGGCAAGGGCATCCATTTCTCCAAGGCGGGCATCCATGCTGAAGATACCCCGCCGGTCATTTAACCGCATGCGGATTTGTGCTGATAATGGGGAAGCGTTCAGGAAATCAGCATGGAACTGCACCAGCATTTGATTGTTTTCACGGATATATTCCGGCATGTTGGTGACCTGTTCAATTGATGCCTGCACATGAAAGAAAGCAACTTTCCCGCTGCTGTCTGATTTTTCATTTTTTTCCTTGTATTCTATAAAACTATTCCTGAGCTTGATTTTTTTCAAATAAAACGGGAGAGGCAAATTCATGATGGCTTCCTGTGGATAATCATGGGTCCTGTTTACAGAATCATGGGGTACGGATTTATCCCTGAAAATATGCAAAGAAAGACCTTCCAGTTCCACACTGTCAGCCACCAACTGCTGGTGAAGCAGACCGGAACGACTGAAGCCTTTCAGATCCAAACTGGCCACAACCAGGTCGAAGCGGTCTACTGCAAAAGGGCGGGACTTTGCAAATTCTGTCTCGGACATCCCGGTTTTTAATTTGATCTGACCGGTATGAAAAACCCCCGTCCGGCTATCGAAATCCAAACCTGCGACCTGAAGTTTATAGTCTCCTTTTGTAAATGGAATTTCAATCTTGTCGCTGTGAATGATCAGATCCCGGGAAAAAAGAATCTGTGTGCTGTCATTTTCTTTCAGGCTGTCTATTTCTATTCCGCCAAAAAGGAGACTCAGTCCTTCTGCCCGGACACGGAGTTTTTTTGTATCCATATCCACCAGGGTGACTGAAGTGTTCTCCAAAACAAGACTGTCGGCTGTAATACTTTTTAAATTACCCAGCAACTGGCGATAAACTTCCGCACCTATATTCTTCCTGATATTGGTTTTATTTTCCTGAGTAGATTTAACGATCCTGACTTCAATCTCTGCATCATTTATTTGAATGATATGTGCACTGATCTCCTTATTCAATAAAGCTTTAGGTGTTTTAACTCCAGAAATGGACAGTTTAGGGATATGTATATAAAAAAGCTTGTCTGGCTGTATGTGTTTTTCCTTCATGGATTCAAAGACGGAACTATCAGGCAGCATGTCTATATGACTTGCGGAGATATTGCCCAGGGTCTCGTTGATTACCAGATTTTCATAATTAATCCGGTAGAGGCCCCCGGAATTGCCGGTGACCAGTTTGTCGAGTTTTTTGTTCACAAGGCGAT
>JBGPBW010000331.1:0-4361 GCA_041481385.1 Puia sp. | reverse complement strand
TGCAGAATATGTTATGGATTTTTCCGAACGCACCATCCGGGTTACAGCGGTGCGGAATATAAAAAAAGATGAAGAAATTTTTATTAACTACAACGGGAACTGGAATAATGCCAAGCCGGTCTGGTTCGACGAGACCCGGATCTGATCCGGTATTTACCTTTTGGTTCTGCTCAGGACGGGAGCGTAACGGAAGGATAACATAAACCCATAACTGTACATTTTCAGGTTTTCAACTCCCATTTTTTGAAGTGGAATTCTGAAAAAGGGTTCAACCTGAAAAGAGAAACCTTTTCCGATGTCTGTTTCAAGTCCGAAAGAGAGATCACCTACGCCAAACCAGTAATTGGATGGTGATTCGTCTTTGCTCAACCAGGCGTAAGGTCTTCCTCCGGCGCCGTGACTGAAATAAATATTGGTTTGTTTGAGGATGAAATAAGAAGAAGCGCCTGCGTTTACGAAAAATCTTGTTTTGTCATTCTTCGCAAAATCATATCGCAGGCTCAGTGGAAGCTCGTACATGTTGAAGGCGCCATTAATATATTCGATATCCGGTGCCCAGGCATACGTGTTTACACTGCCATTGGCTGGATAAGAGGGTCTGTCATGATCATGCCCCGGTGCCCAGTAAAATTTATTGGAATAAATGAGCCCTGTATTTATAGAGAGTTTATTTGTCAGATAATAACCCAGGGTGATCCCGATATTATTACTCAGCTGATTGTTTGAAATTCCGCCCGCGTCTGCATAATCTGCCCCGAAAGTGAATCCAATACTTAGTGACCGGTTGATATGCATTGTTTTTTGAGGGGTTCTCTGAGTTGCCAATCTGTTTAACAGTGAATCATTTCCTTTCACCATCCCCGGACTCGTACTTGCGCTAATGATCAGGGGTAGGTCATATTTAGAGGATGCATGTGGCGCTGCCCCATTTCCTGCATTTAAAGCAGCGGCAGACCCTGCATCAGATACAGCTGTTATACCGGCAGAAGAACTTCCGGATCCTAATTTTTCAAATCCATTTGCTGACGTATTTTCTGCAGTTGCATGTGATACAGAAGATCCGTGGGAACTAGAAGAAATATCATGGGAACTAACGACTCCGGCCGTAATTCCAGCTGAGGCGACAATTATTTTTGATCCGCGGCCATTTGCAGAGGATTTTGTTCCGTTTCCCGCTTGATTCGCAGCCGGGCTTGCCGTATTGATATCGCTTCCCTGAACATTCGATTGTGACGTTGCAGATTCTACAGAATTATCTTTAGTTGTTCCTGATTCTGCAGATGCAGCATCCGGGGTTCCTGATATCACATTATGGTCAGTGCTGGATGCAGTAGCATGCCGGGCAGTGGAAATGCTGTCTGTATAAATGCTGGTTGCACCAGACCGATTCGAATCTGTCTTTTGTACATGGTTAACCTGACTTACCGGTTCTGTTGTGCGTGTAGAAAGTTTGCTATAAATGTTGGTTTTGATAAAATAAAAAGAAATCCCGGCAATCAATACAACGGCCGGTCCCCATACATATGGATTCATCCGGCCAAACTGGAAGCCGTCAGGCGGCCGCTCGGGCATCTGCTCAACGAGCTTCTGCTCCAGACGGGTCCACGACAGGGAGGTCGCATCGGGTTCATAGGAATCCGCTGCTTCCCTGCTTAACCGGTCAATTTCTTTGTCAGATAGGTTCGACATATGTTTTCACGTCAGCTTTTTTTGTCAATATTTTCCGAAGGTTTTCTCTTGCTTTTGATAAATTCGATTTGGATGCACCAACTGAAATACCCAAATGTTTCCCGATTTCTTCGTGCGACATCCCTTCGATGACAAACAGGTTAAATACCGTTCTGTAAGCAGGCGACAATAAACGGATCGCTTCGATGATCTCTTTATACGACAGTTTGTCGATTCCGGTTTCCCCTCGATCCGCTATTTTTTCTGTTTCTTCGGAAATCATCTGACCATTCAGATAGGCGGAGTTTTTCCGGTAATAATCGATACAGGTATTTACAAGAATGCGTTTAAACCAGCCTTTGAGCGCCATGGAGGTCTCCAGGTGCCTGTTTTCATCGAACTGATGTATATTTTTGAAAAATTTTGTGAATCCTTCATTAACAATTTCTTCAACCTGATATTGGTTATGCTGGTAACGGTAGCAAATTTTCATAGCATACCCTTTCAGGAATTCATACAATTCCTTCTGGCTGGCGCGGTCATTTTGCCGGCAACCGGCTATTAGGGCGCTAATGTGGTGGTTACCGTTATTCAATGGTTTTAAGGCCTTTTGCGAAGGTGAAGTTAATAGCGCAACCACTTCATCCTTATTAAATTACGTAAATCTTATGTTAAAGGTTGCCGCCCAAAAGTTTCATTTCGCCATTTATAAAAACCTGCAGCTGAACGCTTTGACTGGTTACCATCATGCTGAGAATTTTAGCTTCTTTGAGAGTGCCCGAACTGCGAAATCCTTTGATCCACTCGCGGTTCATTTGCTGATCGATCATCGCTTTATTCGCTGTAAGTAGCGCAGCAATGTCCAGATAGGATTTGCCCTGAATGGTTTTACGAATCTTATTGCGGAAAAGGCTTCTTCCAATTTTGAGGGCCAGATCTTCTCCTTCAAACGAATATTGAATATCGGGCATGCTCAGGGTCTGTTTTGCCGAATCCAGTGTTGGCGTTCCCCTCAGGTAAATGCTTCCATGATTACTTCCGGCAAAATCTATCCGTATTTCCAATTTCTGGTCTTCTATACTCTTTACACTCGCATCTTTCACTACAATCGTCCTTCCTTTATAGTCAAACACTTTATTATGGAGGCTATCCTTTAACATTCTGGTAAGAAAGTCAAAATCATAATTCATATTGAAATAAATCCTGAATCCATTTCTGTTTTCTGTTTGCAATAAAGCCGGCAACGCAGGTGGTGCAGTTATATGATTTACCGGATCGGAACTCAGTTGCGGTCTGCAGGAAATGCCAAGCGAAATAGAAAAACTGTCTTTCGCATAATTTAATTGACCAATGCGGAGCGCTGTCGGATTCAGCAACAGGTATCCATAATTTCCAATCGTCATTTTTTTGAAGCTGCTGTCCCGGAGCGGATTGATAAAGTTGGTAAAACTCAATCCGGCGATGGTCTGGTCCAGTGCTGCAGAAAAAGCAGCCAGGGAAGACCGGATACTGTCCATCACCAGCTGGGTGATATCACTGGAGAAAACAGACACTTCGCATTTATCCAGCGGTTGAATCTGGTTAATATTTGTAACAGTACGCACTGTATAATTCGGAAGAAACTGGAGGTTCGTACTTAAAGCCATGTTGACTCTTCGGAGTGGTTGTGGTTGGAACCCGCAACTGCCCGAGATCCAGGGCGTAACCGGAATTCCGGCTGTGCAGAGGCACTTGCTTCCGCTCACCTGATAATTGCCCCCGAAACGGATACTGATCAGGTTATTGGTGCTGGATACCTGGAGATTGCTTCTGACAAACCGGTATTTATAACGGAAATCACATGAAGGATGCAGTAGTTCGGGCCAGCCGTCTGAAGTAAAAATGGAAGGAACGAGCTTTTCAGCTCTGGCCAGTATGGGTGCCGCGGCTATTTGAATAGGAATATCCAGTTCAGATAAGGGGAGTTCAGGAAGGGCCTGATTTCCTTCCCGTGAGGAGACTATTTTTTTTGATGTGGTGCAGGCTGTAAACACAAAGAGCAGGGCCAGATAAACCAGGTATTTCATTGGATTGGTTTTCATATACAAAACGAATATAATAATCCAACAAGTATGTCGGCTGTTTTTTCTTTCCATATTCCGGGGGAATGAGCAGAAATAAAAGGCGACACCATAGGTTGGGTTCAACGGATCATTTCACAGGATTTGGAGCATGATAATTTCTGCAAAGAAAAATAGAGAATTTGCGAACGACTTTTCCATTTTTTTCTATAAGGACGGGATTCAGGGGCACAATCTGGTCGAACCAGGCATTATAACCGGCAGGCAGGCTTTTATCCTCATTTTCCAAATCATGGAACCTGGGATTCGAATCAACAAAAATGGCGTTTCTGCCGTTCAGTGCGTGGAGGTCTGTACCAATAAAATCAAACTGAAGTGCCCTTTCCCCTACAATATTTTTTGAATAGACCATTTGAGACAGATAAAAATTCAGCACTGCGGATGTCTTATAATCGTCAGCGGAAAAAATAAAAGCATCGGGATATTGTCTTTGTACTGTTTCCACTTTTACAGCCAGTTCAGACCATCCGTACCAGGTATCATCCGAACGGATCGGGAAAATATAAAAAACAATTTCCAATGCCAGAAGCAGGTGAATGGCTACAGAAAAAATCAGTTGATAGCGGATCCACT
>JBGPBW010000330.1:0-4392 GCA_041481385.1 Puia sp. | reverse complement strand
ATTTTAAACTACTCGTTTTTTATCGTTCTCTTTTTCAAATGGCCTCAAGCTTCACGCTTCAAGCCTCCGGCCTATTCAGCAATCTTCTTGCTCGAGTGACCTTTAAAATTTCTGGTCGGTGCAAATTCACCCAGCTTATGGCCCACCATAAATTCTGTTACATACACAGGTATAAACTTATTGCCATTGTGTACAGCAAAAGTATGCCCCACGAAGTCCGGTGTAATCGTCGACCGGCGGCTCCAGGTTTTAATCACCCCTTTCTTGCCCTTTCCTTCATTGATACTGAGAACTTTCGTTTCCAGGTTGGCATCTACGTAAGGACCTTTTTTTATTGAACGACCCATAATAAAAGTGTGTAAATGTGAAAATGTGGAATTGTGAAAATGAATTTCATTCTTACATTTCCTTTATTAATTACTTACCTATCTTTTTCCCCTTTTTTGTTTGAATAATCAATTTGTCACTACCCTTTCCCTTAGTCCGGGTCTTCAGGCCTCTTGAGTACTGACCATTCCTTGAACGGGGTTGTCCACCAGATGCCTTTCCTTCACCACCACCCATCGGATGATCAACCGGGTTCATCGCAACACCACGTACGCGCGGACGGATACCCCTCCACCGGTTACGGCCGGCCTTACCCATGCTCTGCAGGCTGTGGTCGCTATTGGATACCACACCCACTGTAGCATAACAGTTGATCAGGATCTTTCTCAATTCACCAGAGGGCATTTTCAATACGGCATATTTATCTTCCTTATTGGTCAGTTGGGCAGTTGTACCTGCGCTGCGGATCAGCTTGCCTCCCTGTCCGGGCTGCATTTCAACATTATGCACGTTGGTACCCAGTGGAATATTCTTCATCTGTAATGCGTTCCCGATTTCAGGTGCTACCGCATCTCCCGCCTGCACATGACCGCCTACCTGCAGCCCCTGTGGTGCCAGGATATATCTTTTTTCCCCATCACTGTAATGAATCAGCGCGATGAAAGAAGTCCTGTTGGGATCATATTCGATTGAAACAACTTTTCCGACGATTTCTTTCTTATCTCTTTTGAAATCAATCACACGGTACATCTTTTTATGACCGCCGCCGATATAACGCATCGCCCGTCGCCCCTGTGAGTTACGTCCACCGGTGCGCGTGATGACTTCCAGCAAAGATTTTTCAGGCGTATCCGTGGTAATTTCTGCGTATGCATTACCAATTCTCCAACGGGTTCCTGCAGTGACTGGTTTAAATTTTTTGAGTGCCATATGAATTTCCCGGAATATTTATGATGATCATTTCAGCTTTCGCGGCAGCTGCTGCCATTCTTTATTACTAATTAAATATTCGAATACAAATCGATTGTTTCGCCTTCAGCCACGGTAACCAGGGCCTTCTTATACCCGGGCTTACGTCCGACGATCAACCCGGCCTTGGTAGATCTTGATCTTGCTTTACTCGGTACAATTACTGTATTCACGTCCACGACAGTAATACCATAAAAATCTTCTACTGCCTTTTTGATCTCCAGCTTGTTGGCGCGGATATTTACTTTGAAAGCAAAACGACGGAGTTTCTCCTGCTGCGCATTTGCCTTTTCAGTCAGTATCGGGCGTATTAAAACTTCACTTGATTTCATCGTAACAAAATTTGAGAATTTGAAAATTTGAAAATTTGGAAATGGAATTTTCAAATTTCCAAACTTCCAAATTCCCTAATCATTTATACTTCCACTTCTTCCCCTATAAACATCTTTGCTGCTGATTCGATCAATACCAGGACTTCTGCATTTACGATATCGTAAGTATTCACATCTGCCAGCTGACTGCTCTCCAGGTTCGGAATGTTCCGCAGGCTGAGATGCAGGTTTTCATTGTACTCAGGAATCACAAATAGTGCTTTTTTCCCTTCCAGTTTCAATCCGTTGATTACACCAACCATTTCGCTGGTTTTTGGCGCTTTGAATTCGAAGTCTTCCACAACCACGATGGCATTCGCTTTGGCTTTATAAGACAGAGCGGAAATTTTTGCGAGGTCTTTTACCTTCCTGTTCAGCTTGAAATCATATCCGTGTGGTTTGGGTCCGAAGATCGTACCACCACCTTTATACAAAGGGTTCCGGATATTACCTTTACGGGAACCGCCGGTGCCTTTTTGTTTGTGTAATTTTTTGGAAGATCCTTTTACTTCCATACGGGTTTTCACCTTATGCGTACCCTGACGTTGTGCAGCCAGGTATTGCTTTACGGCCAGATATATCACGTGATCGTTCGGCTCCACCTCAAATATATCTGAAGGCAGTTCCACTGTTCGGCCCGTTTTTTTACCTTTTATATTTATAACATCTACTTGCATTTGAATCTCTTTAATTGGTTATTACTTCTGAACGTATACAATGGAACCATTGTGGCCCGGTACTGAACCGGCAATCAGCAGATAATTTTTTTCAGCAAATATTTTAACCACTTTCAAACCTTTCAGTTTTACACGGTCACCACCCATACGGCCGGCCATTTTCATGCCTTTCATTACGCGGGCAGCATCAGAAGAGTTTCCAAGTGATCCCGGCGCACGGCTGCGATCATGCTGACCATGACTCTGCCCGCCAACACCGTGAAAATTATGACGCTTTACAACACCCTGGAATCCCTTCCCCTTAGATGTACCCACCACTTCAACAATTTCACCTTCAGTGAAAATGTCAACGGTAAGCGCATCCCCCAGATTTTTCTCTAAAGAAAAATTGCGGAATTCCCTGATAAATTGTTTTGTTGTGGTATTTGATTTGGCAAAATGGTTCTTTTCAGAAGCGAGAACCAGCCTTTCTTTCTTTTCCCCGAAGGCGATCTGGTGAGCATTGTAACCGTCGGTTTCCGTGGTCTTCACCTGTGTAACCACACAGGGACCAGCTTCGATAATGGTGCAGGCAACCTGCTTCCCATCGGGGGTGAAGACTGAGGTCATTCCAATTTTCTTTCCAATTAAACCTTTCATTTTTTATTGGTTTGTGCCTGGAGTCTAAGGACAATCAGTAGCCGGCTACGCTTTTTAAAGCTGATACTGATTTCAATCCCCCGTTTGCAACCGACCTTTTCCTTTGAGCCCTCCGAAGCTTTCGCGAAGGAGGGTGACCCCATTCGCTGCTTTAGAATCGCATCCCGCAAGTGCGGGACGATGGAAGTACCGGTTGTAAACAAACCCCGAACGGCTTGTTCATATTTCTTTTCAAATCATCCAGCGCTGCTTTGGCCTGCTTTTTAAATCAGGGTTTGGCAGATGGAATTTTTACTCAGGCCTTAATTTCCACATCAACGCCTGATGGCAGGTCCAGTTTGGACAAAGCATCAACGGTTCTTGAGGTGGATGTATAAATATCCAGCAAACGCTTGTGCGTATGCAGCTGGAATTGTTCACGTGCTTTTTTATTGACATGTGGCGAACGCAAAACCGTAAATACCTTCTTCCTAGTAGGTAAAGGAATGGGGCCGGTTACCACGGCGCCTGTGCTACGAACTGTTTTCACGATCTTCTCAGCGGATTTATCCACCAGATTGTGATCGTAAGACTGTAATTTGATCCTGATTCGTTGAGACATATGTCAATTCCCGTTTTTTGAACGGGATGCAAAGGTATGGGTTAAGGGATAAACTGTCAAAGAATTATACAGGTATTTTGAGAATTATTTGCCTCCGCCCGGACAGTGTGCATTCAGGTAGTTTTTGAAAAGATTATTGAGATGTTCCGTTGTACCCGCCCCCTCATCAATCGCGTGGGTCCGGCTGGGATATTCCATAAACTGAAAGGTTTTATTGTACCGGACAAGCTCATTAATGAGCATTTCTGCATTGTCGTAATGCACATTATCGTCCCCGCTTCCATGGACGTACAACAGGTTCCCCTGAAGCCTGCCGGCATAGGAAATGGGAGAACCTTTTACGTAATCCTCCCTGGTTTCCAATGGATTACCCATATATCGCTCCTGATATATGTTATCGTAAGTGAGCAAATTCCCCAGGGCAGCAACAGAAAGCCCTGTTTTGTAGATTTCCGGGTGCTGAAACATCAGATTCAGGGTTGCTGAACCACCCCCGCTCCATCCCCATACAGCAATACGTGAAGTATCGACAAATGTCCAGCGGCATATTTCGGCCGCGGCCTGAGCCTGATCGTGGATATTCAATTGTCCGATTTTCCGGTAGATCGATTTTCTCCATGCAGACCCCTTGGGCGCCGGAGTGCCGCGGTTATCGAGTGAAATGTAGAT
The DNA here is from genome assembly GCA_041481385.1 of Puia sp. Taxonomy (GTDB): domain Bacteria; phylum Bacteroidota; class Bacteroidia; order Chitinophagales; family Chitinophagaceae; genus Puia. Next base: position 139 of record JBGPBW010000330.1, on the reverse strand, counting down.
ATACCCATCTTTAGCCAGATCGCCCGGATAAACCGGACAGCTGGTTACTCCATGAATATCCTTAACCGTTGCTGAACCGGGTTCTGTATATACAAAGAATAAAACAGGATATTTTTTTGCCGGGTCAAAAGGTACCGGT
>JBGPBW010000329.1:0-4393 GCA_041481385.1 Puia sp. | reverse complement strand
CAAACGGGCCGATTGTCACATAGTTCTATCATAAGCAGGAACACGGGAAAGAAATGGCTGATGATAAAAAATTGAAAACCATAACCGAAAATGAAAGGGCGCATATTCTTGCTACACTGAAAAGTTGTAATTGGAAAGTATACGGTCCCGGAGGGGCTGCTGAACTACTGGAAATTCACGTATCCACTTTGAATTCCAAAATCAAAAAACTTGGAATCGAAAAAGAAAGGCAATCGACGAAGAGCAAATAAATAGCTCTAAAATATGCCGCACTTCAATATTATTAAGTACAAAAAATGCACCCATCTTAAAAATCGAGAAAATATGTGCTTATGTTTTTTCCGGTGTGTTTTTTAAGAAGGATTCTTTCTTCTCCAGGTAATCTTTTGCTTCCTGAAAAACTTTTTGGCAAATGTCATTTACCGACATAATATTTCCCCATACCCTATCCTTAGTATTTTCAATACCGGCGTTTACTTCAATATAATCAAGGTTATGATCCAGCGACTTAGCAAGGCCCATAAATGATACGGAGGTTTTCAAATTATGCGCTATTTGCGCGAGTTCAGGATAGTTTGCTTTATCGAAGGCTTCTTTCATGTTTTCCAGTTCACGAGGTACCTGCAGTAGGAATTGCTCTATCATGCTTTTCTCAAATTCTGTGTTTCCACCTGAAATCTCTTTGAGATAATCCAGATTCAGTAACCCTCCGTTGCGAAAAGAGATATTACCAGTCTCATCTTTTAATTCTGTTCTTCTGCCATTTGATTTCAGAATATCTTTTATGATTTGAAATAACTCTTTCTCCCTGATCGGTTTTGAAATATATTCATTCATACCATAGCCCAAGCATTTGCCTCTTTCTCCCGTCATGGCATGAGCGGTCATAGCAACTATGGGGATATTCATCCCCAGTTCATTTCGTATTTTCATGGTGGTTGTGTAACCATCCATCACAGGCATCTGAATATCCATCAGTAGCAGCCTGTAATCATTTTTTTGCAATGCTTCGATGGCCTCTTTTCCGTTATTTACAATGTCGAAGTCAAGATTCCAGTAAGTCAGCAAATGTCTCATCAGATTTTGATTCATAACATTATCCTCTGCTACCAAAATCCTTACATGAATATCGACTGAGTTTATTTCATTTTTTGCTAATGTACGCAGATCCTCAGGCGCTGTTAAATCTTTTGAGATCACATAAGGAATAGACAAAACAAATTCGGTGCCCTTATTTAATTCACTGCTTACATGTATCGTTCCGTTTTGCAGTTCAACCAATTGTTTTACAATGGACAGGCCAAGACCAGTTCCACCATACTTGCGGGTGGTATCTTCATCTGCCTGTTGAAAGCGGTCAAATATGGCTTCCACTTTATGGGAAGCGATGCCTATTCCTGTATCTTTTATGGAAAAGGAAATGTCTACATGATCTCCCTTTATTTTATCCGCTGCTACGCTTATATCAATTCCTCCATTGTTCGTAAATTTTATGGCGTTGTTCACCAGGTTCACCAAAATCTGCGTTAAGCGTACCGCATCGCCTGTCACCAAATCCGGGGTTGAATATTCGACATTCACATTAAAGTTGAGATCCTTTGCTTGAATCCTTGCGGTGAACATGGATTTTACAGAATGCAGAAGCTCACGCAGACTAAAAGGATTTGATTCAATCCGCATCATACCCGCTTCAATTTTTGAAAAATCAAGTATATCGTTAATAATTTCCAACAGACTTTCCCCTGAATTGTGAATAGACTGTACAAATTCCTTCGATTTTTCATTTAATTGTTCTTTCTGCAATAAATTAGTGAACCCAAGGATTGCATTCATAGGCGTTCTGATTTCATGGCTCATGTTAGCCATAAATTTCTCCTTGATGATTCCGGCCTCCCTCACTTTCTTTTCGGATTCATTTAACTGTTCATATAATTTTTGCTGACGCCTTATACGCTTGGAGATATACCCAAAAGTAAATATCGATGCCAACACGGCAGTGACAGCCAGAATAAACCCCCATCCCCTCGCTCTTCTCCCGCTTTTATTCGCGTCAATGGCCAGCCTGGTCAGGTATTCCTGTCGGGGTTTATTTAATAAATTAATCACATGTACAATATCACCCATTACGTAGGTTTTCCTGCGACTTTGATAAGTCGCGATGGCTGCCGATTGTCCTTTTGAAAATAGTGTGTCCAGAATGATATGTCCAAACTCCAGTTTTAACTCAACCAGAGAATCCAATTCCTGCACCCGTTTTTTTGTACTGTCGGTTAATACAAGGGGTCGCAATTTTGCGAGGACTGCCCTTACATTTCTCTCATTGTTTTTAATATCTTCCACAAAACTGGAGTCTTTACTGAAAACAGTCCGGTAGATATGACTCTCAATAAAAAGCAGGTCTGTCTCCAGTTTCTGTGTCTCACCGATAATCTGGAATTCCCGGGTCAGCGACTCATTACCCTGTATCAGCTTATTGATATTATTATTGGAATTATACTGGAGAAACACAATAAGCAATATGGTTGTAATAAAAATACCCAGTAAATAAAGCATAAATCGGTTATTACGCATAAATCTGGTTTTATTACGGCAGGAAGGCGGATTTTCCTTTTAAATTTCGTCCAGACCTTAAATCTTCATTCATTTAGCCAATTCTATTTCAAAGGTAATTACTATCCATTATTCAGTCCTTCCAAAGGGGCTAATTAATATATTTCCTCAAAAGAAAATTCATCAGAATGATATTAACCATCAGTCCTACAATATCAAGCATCACGAATTCAAATTTGCTATTCAAATCAATCATTTGCACAAGAAGATAAGAAAGACAAACGTATAAACCCGCTGCCATGTAAAATAGTATGGCAAAAAGCGTTTTCATTTTATAAAATTTAGAATCATGTTGAAATAAAGTCCGCACCGGTTAACTACTGCCGATTAAAATCCCGGCTATAAAAACTATGGCACCACCCAGTACAATCTGTAAAAAAGCCTTAGTTAAAACAGTGTCCATATATCTATTTCTGATCCAGGCTATCGTCACTAATTCAACCAGAACTACTATTATGGCGGCTGTCAGGGCAACTTGAAATGAAGGCAGCAGGAAGGGTAAAGTATGACCTGCTGCGCCAATAAAAGTCATTGAACCGCAAATAATACCTCGGGTTACGGGATTTCCTCTTCCGCTAAGTTTTCCGTCGTCAGAAAGCGCTTCAGAAAAAGCCATGCTGATTCCTGCTCCAACCGCAGTCGCAAGTCCTACTATGAAAGTAGTGTGGTTATTGTGCGTCGAAAGGGCTGCCGCAAATAATGGGGCAAGTGAAGAAACGGACCCGTCCATTAAACCGGCAAGTCCCGGCTGAATGAGTTGGAGAACCAATTCACGTTTTTGCACTTTTCTTTTGTAGGGCAACTGAATCATTTCATAGATGATCATGCAAAGCTATCATGTCCTGAGAGGCACCGGAAAACCCAATCGCTCAATAGGCAAAATCAATAGCCGAACCCGTGAAATTTTATTAATTTTAGCATATGAATGTCCTGATTATCGACGACAATAAGATGGCCAGAATGACGCTTAAACAATTGGCAGAAAAAATTGATGACCTGTCTATTGTCGCTGAATGCCAGAGTGCTTTTGAAGCATACAACCTGCTCCTCTCCGAACCCGTGGATCTTCTTTTGCTCGATATAGAAATGCCCGGCATGTCAGGATTGGAACTGACTAAAAACTTGACGAATAAACACCCCATCATCATTTTTATCACGTCAAAAAGAGAGTATGCAGCGGATGCTTTTGATTTGAATGTAGTTGACTATATCATAAAGCCAGTATCGGGTACCCGGTTTATTCAGGCAATTGACAAGGCAAGGCAAATATTAGACAGCCTGAAAGAGGAGGTGAATTTTAAGGAAGACGAATTTATTTTTATCCGTGATTCCAATATTATCCGCAGGCTGAAGCTGGATAATATTTTATTTGCAGAGGCAATGGGCGATTATGTTAAGCTTTACACACTGGAAAAGTTTTATGCCATTCATACAACATTAAAGGCAGTTGAGGAAAGACTTCCGGTTTCCAGGTTCATCAGGGTGCACCGTTCTTATCTCGTGGCTATTGATAAAATTGACAGCATGGAAGGAGGTGCATTGATCATCAACCGCAAACCAGTACCTGTAGCCGATGCCTACCGGTCTGCCTTAAACAAAAGAATGAATATCATTTAAAATTAAAGCCGGTTAACGGGGGCATCGCCAATCCTGATCATGAATCGCGTATCAATTCCCGGAACATTGAGATTGAAATCACAGGACTCCCTATTTGATCGTGGTGAAAAATCTGAGTTCACCGGATAATCCCACCTTTAGTACGATTGCCCTGCTGTCGTTTTTT
>JBGPBW010000328.1:0-4443 GCA_041481385.1 Puia sp. | reverse complement strand
TGGGCTGATTTGCGGTGTGGTAAGGGTGTTGCCACATTATTTGGAATGATATTTGCCATTCAGCCTCTGGTGGCTGTATATTGTGTAGGTGTATTTTTGCTCTGTCTTTACCTGACCCGTTTTGTTTCCCTGAGTTCCATTCTGGCCAGTATCGCTTTTGCGATATTGATTCTTTTTATATTCAATGAAAAAGAACCACTTTACCGTGCCTTTGCCATAGCCGTTGCTCTGCTCGTGATATTAACCCATCAGAAGAATATCAGTCGTTTGCTCAGGGGCAGTGAGAGCAAGATCCCCATTTTGAAGTACCGGGATAAGAAGAGACCCCGCAGACCGGGTTCAGCAATCTGAGCGTTCCAGGTTAATGTTCAGAATTTCAATCGCTTACCCTTTGGTTTATCAAATTAACGTGGAAATACCCTTTTTTAACGTAATAGCGTAGTAAAACGATCATTTTCTTTTACTTACGGTTAAATTTTCGTTACCTTTGCAGCCCCTGACGGCGATTCCGTAAACAAAAACTTATAAAGCATGTCATTAACTTTATTAGAAAAGTTGGAACTCAAAGACGAAAGAAGTATTTTAATTCAGGGCCTTCCCTCTTCGATAGAAAAGCAATTTGCCAAGCTGGCTTTTGCGAAAAATGTAACACCGCTGCTTAAAATCAAAAAAATCGATTTTGCCCTCGTTTTTGCGGTAAATGAGACCCAATTGAGGGGGATCATTCATGAAGTGCTACCAGCACTGAGCAAGGGCGGTAAATTCTGGGTGGCTTATCCGAAAACCAGCTCAAAGATTGCAACTACCCTAAACCGGGAATGCAGCTGGGGTTGCATAACCAATGCCGGTTTCGAAGGAATCAGCGAAATCACGCTGGATCATGTCTGGACGGCGACCCGCTTTGAAAAAGCAACAATTGCTGGCCCTTCCATCATCGGTCGGAAAGTAGAAGCACTGGTAGGCTAATTGACGGTTAAGCGTTATGCCTTATGCCTTGCGCCTTAAGCTTGATTAGATTTTAACGATCACTGTTCCGGATTTTCCCATGAGCTCCTTCTCCATTTGTTTCAGATGAAGATGGGTTTGCATAAACATGAGCTGCTCCTCGGTATTCCTGGATTTTTCGAGGTCTTTCTGATTCAAATCCATTAACCGCTGTATTTTTCGGAGTTTCAGGTAGGTAAGTGTTGATCCGACCTCGTCCCGGTATAATTCATCCCTCGTAAAGATCTTTCCTTCGTAAAAAGTCTTCCAGTTTTCACTTACTTCATAAGGGAAATCCATTATGGATACCACAAGGGCACTGAGCTCCTGATCTTCATGGTACAAAAAGTTCCTCGCTGTGGGTTCAAGGCCCTGATCATACCAGGTTTTATACAGATTAATAACTCTTACCAGGTTTTTATTGTCGAACATTTCTTCATCATCAAATTCCGGCAGCAGATAATCGGCCACACGTTTTTCTCCCTGCCAGATTTTTAGTCCGAATTCGAGCAGGGAGCGGATAATGGCCCTTTCCTGTTGTTCATCCCGGTTCAGCAGGTCATTGAGCTCTTCATCCAGGTTTATTTTCCCCGAAGGGTCTGTATCCGGTAGGTTTTCCTGTGCCGCCAGCCGGTTTTCTACCTTGCTGTACCTTTCCCGGATAAATTTATTGACAAGCGTATTGAGGCCAACTTCGTCGATTTTGAGAAGGTCGGCAGAGCGGCGGATATAGTCCTGCTGGCGGGTAAAATCCTCTGCCTTGTTGATCCTGGAAATAGTCTCCGCAATCTGGCTGACGAGCTGTGCTTTTTTATGGCTGTCACCGGAAACAGCTGCCAATGAGGTTTCGAGTTGGAAAAGGATAAAATCCTTCTTGTTGGCAGTTATAAAATCCCGGAATGCCGGAGCGCCGATTTTCCTGACATAACTGTCGGGATCTTCCTGACCGGGTATCAATACGAGTCGGACCTGAAGGCTTTCTTCAAATGCCAGGTCCATGCCGCGCTGGGCAGCTTTAATCCCTGCAGCATCGCCATCATAAATGATCGTCAGGTTGGAAGTATATTTCTTAATCAGCCTCAGCTGATCCGGTGTAAGCGAAGTGCCACCGCTTGCCACTACATTGTCTATTCCCGCCTGATGCAACGCAATCACATCTGTATAACCCTCCACGAGCAGACATTCATCCGCCTTGTCGATGGCCTGCCGCGCAAAATAAGAACCATATAATAATTTGCTTTTTACATAGATCTCATTTTCCGGTGTGTTGATGTATTTGGGTGCGCGGTCGTTATTGCGGATAACCCGGGCTCCGAATCCTGAAATTTTCCCGAGGGGACTGTGAATCGGAAAAATGATTCTTCCCCGGTAGTTGTCCATGACCTTCCCCTCTCTCATTACCACGAGACCACTTTTTTGCATCAGTTCCGAATTGAACTGGCTGGCAATCGCTGCTGACGCAAAACCATCCGGGCCCGCCGGGTTATAACCCAGCTGAAATTTTTCGATGGTTGCAGCATGGAATCCGCGTTCCTGTAAATAACTCAAACCGATATTTTGGCCTTCTTCGGTATTGAGCAAAACGTCGCTGAAAAATTTTTGAGCAAATGCGTTCAGTATATAAAGGCTGTCTGCCGTTTGTTGCTGAATCCTCAGTTCCGGACTGATTTCCGATTCCTCGATTTCAACATTATATCGGTTGGCCAGCCATTTCAGGGCCTCCACATAAGAAAATTTCTCATGTTCCATCAGAAAGCTGATGGTATTGCCACTGCGACCGCAGCCGAAACATTTATAAATTTCCTTCGATGGCGAAACCGTAAACGAGGGTGTCTTTTCGTTGTGAAAGGGACAAAGACCCAGGTAGTTTGCGCCCCGCTTTTTTAATTTCACAAATCCCCCGATGATCTCAGTGATGTCGATCCTGCTTAGGATCTGTTGTATGGTTTGTGGTGAAATCAGGTGACGGGATTGAGCGTCGAATTTAATTTAAAAAAACATCTTTACAGCGCCTAATTCGAACCCCTGAAGTCCAACATCCCCAGGGCTTACCCCTGCAAGTTACGCTGCCTGTAACGGGTTGTTGTACAGCCTTCCGGCGGGCCTCCGGCTGCTTATCCTGAACTGTGCCGGTTCATCATCAAAACGCCTCCTGACAGCCCCGGATAGCCCTGTAATGGCAGGATGCCACCCAGGCAGGTCTTGATTTCGGTATATATACGGCATTATTTAGAGGAATTTCCGTCCGGCATGGCCCCCATCCCAGGTTTAAGAAAACGGGCTTGCATAAGTATCTGATTTTCAATCATAAATTAGTGAAAAATAAATACCCTTTCCCATTGATGTAAAAACGACCCTGTTGATTCTGAAATACAGTAAATTTGTGTTCTGCAGTCCCGCTTACTATCCCCGGAAATTCTCCTGCAGATGTTACCTGCTTCCCATTAATTCTAAGATCCAGACTGGAATCACTTTTAAAATTGTGTCGTATGTATTCTTATGCCCTGTTAGAAAAAAATTGCTATTACCTGATACAGGAAACGGAAAGCTCGCCTGTGCAACTGATCAAAGTGAATCTGGAAACAGAACAATGTATGTATGTATCCCGGTATGCCGACGAACAGGTAACGGAATGGAAGAAAAAAGGAGATTCCATTTTCGATATTCTGGAATTGGTCAGCGACGACAAAATAAAGGACTGGGAATCGATTTATAACGACAACCAGGGTTCTTACAATTATGAAGAGGATGAAGATTAATATCGTTCCTCGCGGTACTGCGTTTCAGCATATTTCCAAATACCAAAGGAGATCAATCCTGTTGCCATACAAATACTGAAAAAATTGATAAACGTGATGTATGGCAGGGTAGCCTGGCTGAATTTAATATAATTGAAGTAAAAGGTTACCGGGAACAATCCATAATAGAAAATAAAGCCTGCATTCACGAACACGAGAATATTTTCTCTCGTTGAATGTTCCATATTCCGAAAATACTGACTGATCCCCCAGATATTCATGATCAGACAAATAAATGTTCCTACACCGATGATGATATTATCTGAATCATCGTTAAATCCCTTCCAGAGTGTCATCACGATTTCAAACAGAATAAAAGCGATCAGGAGTTTCAGGAAGAAATTCTTTTTAAAAGCGTAGTAAAAGAAAAGAATAATCAGCGGCGCATCGATCAGATTATAGAATAGTAAAACCTGGTTGCTCAAATTGCGGTCGTACCAGGAAAAAGTGAATATATCAGGGGAATACATGAACCCGTTGACCATCCAGAACAAAGAGATGATCAGAAAGGGTTTATCCGGCGATAATCTTTTCCATAAGTACAATCCGAGTGGGATGAAACAAAGGGATACAGCCAGGATCGAAATCAGGAGGTTTAGGACCGGTAACAAACCAGTTTTCAAGGGTTAAAGTTTATGCTATAATAGCGTTATTTCAAGGG
>JBGPBW010000327.1:0-4481 GCA_041481385.1 Puia sp. | reverse complement strand
TTCTTATATAAACCGTTCCCAGACCCATCATAAACAAAAGCAATCCCGAAATGATTAACAGGTTCCGGCGTTTTCTTTCTAAATAGATTAACCGGTCGTCTTTGTCCAGGTCTGTTCTGATTCTTGTCCAAAGTTCTTTTGAAGGCTGATCCTTATGGATATGCAGGCCATCCCGGAATATTTTGTCAACCTGACTATTTTGCTGGTCTTCAGTAATCATACTATCATACCATTTTATATTCTGGGGTCAGATGGTTTTGTAAAATTTTCCTGGCGTCAAACAAATTGGATTTGGAAGTTCCTTCAGTGATATTCAGCAAAGCAGCAATTTCACGATGCTTCAGGCCTTCAAATACGTACAGATTAAAGACCAAACGACTTGCCGGTGGTAGCATTTGAATCAGCCTGATCAATTCTTTTTCTCCCAATCTGTCTATTAAGCTGCTCTCCCTATTCAGAAAAAATTGTTCTTCCACAAGCGAAACCAGATTATAGTGGTTCGCCTTTCCCCTGAATCTTTGCAATGCACTGTTAATCATAATTTTGCGAACCCATCCTTCAAACGACCCTTTATTGTTGAATTGAGAAATGCAGCGGTATACCTGGAGAAATCCGTCCTGCAGCACTTCTTCAGCTTCCTCACGGTTTTTTGAGTACCGTAAACAAAGCGCCATCATGACCGGACCATAAATAGTATAAATTTTATATTGGCAGAATCTGGCTTTGACCAGGCAGCCATTAATGAGTTCCTGAAGTTCTTTAGCAGAAATATTTAATTCTTTTGCTATCATAGATGCAGAAAATCATAAAAAGGTTGGGTGGGGTAACTTTGTGATCATTTTAGGCAACCTGGAGACAATACGGACACATAATCATATAATTTTAACTGGCAACCGATTATTATAATCACCGTATAGTAATCAGATTATTCCCCATAAAAATATTCAGGGTAGTCAAATCAAAGTGTTGAAAATGAAAGTAAAGTTATTGCTTTTACTCCCTGTATTCCTAATTCCCTCCCCAAACTGGTACCATAATCTGAATAACGCGGAAAAAATAGCCGCAAAGGAACACAAATACATCCTGCTAAATTTTTCGGGCTCCGACTGGTGCGGACCCTGCATGCGTATGCGCTCTGATTTTTTTGAATCTGATGTATTTAAACAAATGGCAGATACAGAATTGGTCATGGTGAATGCGGATTTCCCGCGGAATAAGAAAAACCAGCTTCCTGCAGAACAACAGAAATTAAATGATGAGATGGCGGACAAATACAATCCCCGTGGAAAATTTCCATACACCCTGTTACTGAATGCCGAAGGCAAAGTGTTGCAGACCTGGGAGGGATTGCCCGATGGATCTCCGGATAATTTTACGATGGAAGTCCGGAACGCTATGTACACAAATCAATAAGTATGTCCATTCCTTTAGTATATGACCGTAGTTTAAAATTAATGGGGAACCGTTTTCAGCTAAGCGTAGTTGGCGAAAACGAGGAATGGGCAAACAGATGTATAGACGCAGGTGTGTATGAAATTCAAAGAATTGAAAGACTGCTTACCACTTACAATGAGGAAAGTGAAACGGCACGCATCAACCGGTTTGCCGGTATTGAGCCGGTGGCCGTAAGCGAAGAAACATTTCTGATTATTGAACGATCGATCAGGATTTCCCGCGTTACCCAGGGAGCATTTGATATCACTTATGGCTCTGTGGACAAGCGTCTATGGAATTTCGATACTGAGCTAAAAGTATTACCTGACAAGGAAACGGCAATAAAAATGGCAAGGCTGATCAACTACAGAAATATTTTGCTGGATAAGGAAAACATGACGGTGATGTTAAAAGAAAAGGGTATGCGGATTGGATTTGGTGGCATTGGTAAAGGATATGCCGCGGAGAGAGCAAAATACGTAATGAAAGCAATGGGAGTTGAAAGTGGAATTGTAAACGCTTCAGGTGATATGACTACTTGGGGTCTGCAACCCAATGGCCAACCCTGGACGATTGGCATCGTGGATCCCAACGCCAAAGGGAAAATATTTTCTTATATGAATATTACCGATATGGCTGTTGCCACATCAGGTAATTACGAGAAATATATCCTGATTAACGGAAAAAAATATTCCCATACGATTAATCCGAAAACAGGGCTTCCGATACGGGGTATTAAAAGCGTAACCATCATCAGCCGGAACGCCGAAATAGCGGATGCCATGGCCACTCCGGTGATGATTATGGGAATCGGTCCGGGTCTTCACATGATCAACCAGATAAAAGATATCGAAGCCATTGTAGTGGACGATAATGATAAAATTTTCACTTCACAAAATATTCATTTCAACTGAGGCCAACATGCAAAAGAGAATCATAAGTAAATGGGGAATAGTCGTTCTCGCTGCACTGGCCGGGACTTCCTGTAAGACAGTAAAAGAGTATCAGAAAAGCAGGATCAATGATTCCGAAATGAGTTTGTCTAGCAGGGCGGTTGAAAAAACTGAATTGAGCGCAGAATCTTACCGGGAGGGTTCGTCCGGCGCAAATGGCGGAAAAACCGGCGGCGGATGCGGATGTAATTGAAATCCAAAACCTGTAACAAAACATGAAAAAACTTTCTCTCTCAGTTATTGGTATGTACCTCATGATGGCCCATGCATTTTCGCAGAGTCATACGATGGATAGTACCGGCTACATTCCTAAAAAGCTCAAATTGGATGAGGTGAACTTGGTTACCAGTTACTATGACCAAACGGCAAATAAATCAGCAGTAATGGGGGGAGACCCCGGTCCCAAAGGAATTGCAGATGTAACGGATTTTGCCAATGGATTGGATTTAAAATTTGTCGGCTGGGATAATAAACAACGGAAAAATACAGTCGCTGCCGGTCTTGGTATCGACTACCATACTGCTGCGTCCCAGGCCTATGTTGACTCAAACGGTACTTCTAAGAATAACGGAACAAGAATTTATCCAACATTAAGCTGGTCAAGAGAAAACGATCAAAAAGGAACTTCTTTCGAAATGGGTGCTTATTACTCTGCCGAACACAATTATTATCATTCTTTTGGGTTGAATGGATCTATAGCGAAAAAGAATAAAACCAATGGTGAATTCAGCCTGAAAATGGTTGGTTTTTTTGACAGGATCAATATGATCTATCCGGCAGAATTTTACCCGGTGGATTCTCTAAAAAATGCACCCGTAAGCGATAGTATCGTATACATCACTTCTGCCAGTGGCCGAACAGAAGCATTAGTATATAATAATGGCCAGCTTGTCGGTAACACGAAGGGTCATAAACAGGAAACACCGACCAAACCCAGGAACACGCTGACTGCTTCTCTTTCTTTTACTCAGATTATGAGTCCACGTATGCAGGGTGCAGTTGAAATGGATTTGGTTTACCAGAGCGGTTATTTGGGTTTGCCATTTCACCGGGTATTCTATAATACTGGGAAAGATACAATTGAAACCCTGCCTTCACAAAGGGTTAAGCTGCCCATTGGTTTCCGGTTGAATTATTTTCTGGGCGATAATATCATCATCCGGTCCTATTATCGTTTTTATGCAGACAGCTGGGGTCTATTCTCCAATACGTTTAATCTGGAATTGCCAATTAAGATTACCCCATTCGTTTCCATTTCTCCTTTTTACCGTTTTTACATGCAAACAGCCGCGAAATATTTTGCCCCTTACCAGGTTCATACCGAACAGGAACAATATTTTACGAGCAATTACGAACTGGCGGCTTTCTCAAGTAGTATGTTTGGGGCTGGAATACGGCTTGCTCCACCGCGGGGCGTGTTGATGAACAGCCTGAGGATTTTTGAAATAAGATATGCGCATTATTCGCAGACGACTGCCCTGAATGCGAATATGATTTCTATGAATCTGGTGTTTAAATAAAAATTAATATTTCTCTGCCGATCTTTGCAACGGCGGGAATCAGTCTGTTTCCGTGAAATCACTTGACGACCTGCTTAAAACAAATCACATGCGCCGGATAATCCGAGGAGTCCTGTTTTTTTTATTAATATTTTTTATAGCCATTCAATTCATCCGTCCTGCAAGAAATCTGGGTTCTATTGAAACTGCAACAGACCTGACACATTTTGTGCATACACCCGATACAGTTTTGCATATATTAAAGACTTCCTGTTATGATTGCCATTCCAACCACACGGAATATCCATGGTATGTGAATATTAATCCTGTCGGTCTATGGCTCCGCAACCATATCAATGATGGGAAGGATGCCATCAATTTCTCAGATCTTTCCGGCTTTACCAAAAAAAAACTGGACCACAGATTCGGAGATATTGCTGAGACGGTTGAGAAAAAAGAAATGCCACTTTCCGAAAGAGAATTCGTTTGCGAAAAATGCAATTTAAAAATGTGTCGCGACCATAATGCCGCGACTAGTCTAGAGAAATTATTGAGTACGGTAAGCTCTACCGGAATTGACGCCTGTGGACAGGAC
>JBGPBW010000326.1:0-4520 GCA_041481385.1 Puia sp. | reverse complement strand
ATTAAAAATGACTCCTGTCATCGCTTCTGTATTGGGAGGCATGGTGAGTGATCCATTACCCTTAAGGTTTACATAAGGACCTGTACCACTAACGATGCGCCATTGGCCCTTAGGTATCGGGGTACTAAAATTACATTCCTGATGAATGACGATAATTCCATCCGGTGCATATAACGTAACGACACAATGAGCAACTGGATCACTTATAACGCCTACATACATAGTAGCATTACCAGAAATTGTAAGCGCCCCCGTAGTGGTAAATGTACCAACAGTGTTGGGAAATGTTGAAAAATCAAATACACCTGTAATAGTAACAGCTTGCTGACTGGAAGAATTTTCAGATTTGTTGGTGGTTGTTTGATCTGAATGCTGGCCAGATGAATTAGTTGCAGCAGGAGGAACCAAATCGGTGCTTTTACTGCATCCGGTTGAGATAATTAAAGCTACTGCTATAAAAAGCAGGATTGACTTTAGTTGCTTTTTCATAACTGTTTATTTTAGTGGTTAAAAAAGAATTTCTCTGTAAAAAAATTAAGTATCCAATTACAGTTGCCTAATTAGCAGGAAAAAAACTCATTACAAGGGTAGAAGTAAATGTGTTAAACTGAGGGTAGAAGGAAATCCCTAACTAAAAGTAGATTAATTAGGATTCATAATACCTAATTATTTAAGACCCTTTATAAATAAGCGGAATACATGTCCAACCCTGATGGTTATTTGCCTCTTACAGAACAAGATATGATGTCCTGTCCTTGTATACCAGCTGTCAGCTCCCCTACAATTCGCCACCCAGGAAGTACGAGAAGACGATTTAAGTACACTCAACACGCTTTGTTACCAGAGAATATATCACTGTAAAAAAGCTCACTTTTTTACCTTGATCAACGTGCGATGCAGCAGGTCTTTTCTGAATTCAACCATGTCCATGTTATTAAATCTATCCTCCATTCTTTTATAAAACTGGTCTAAAATATCCGGCGGTAAATATTGACTTAGCCCCGGTTGAGAAAATGCCCTGTAAAATGCAGTAACGGCCGAAGGGGTTTCTTCCGTCAAATCCTGTGGATAGGCATTGATTTCTATATTCCCGCGCAAAAATCCTGCTGTTATTAAAGCGTCTAAAATAGACTCTGTAGTTGGATGGTACACCGGAAAATTGATTTTGCTCACATATTCTTTGAATGCATCTTCATGGAATATGTCATAAACCAGATCCCATAGTTTTTTAATCTGCCCTTTATGACCAAATTGCAATACGCCGATCCCGCCGGCTTTAAGTGACCCATAAACATTTCTAAAGGCTGTTTCCAGGTTTTGCAAAGCAAACCGGTCATAATTTTCTTTTTCCGGGCTATCAAGATACGAGAACATCATTTTACTCATTGCATAAGGAGGTTGCCAATGAAAACCTTCATTCGAAATGATAATATTTGAATTTTTTGTTTCTACTGGAAGGTTGTAAAAAGAAGCGGTAATCCCACTGATTTTTCCTGCATAATTTTTTTTTAGCAGATTGATATTCATTTCGCTGTAGTCCAGTCCGGTAGTATGGATATTTGTACCTGGAAAATTCTGTTCCAGGGCATTGTGTAATTCGATGGTCAGGTTGCCCGGTCCGCAGGCAATATCCAGCGCCCTGATTAGGGGAGGTTTGTTAAAGTTTATCCTGGCCATTTCTATAGCTGTTTGAATCACCTGCCTGCCAATACTTTTTTGTGATGAGGAATTTGCCTCGTAATCTGCACTCATATGAAAATGCATGGGCGTTTTGTCGTTGGTCATATCTGGCTATTTATATTATCCTTTATAAAAACTCAGCTCTCGCAAAAATCGAGGTCTTTACCAAATGTTTCCTTTGTGAGGCCAGCTGAAACGAATGAAATGAAAATGGCGGAAATGACCAAAATGCCAGCGCTGTTTATCAATCCCAGGGAAGGCCTGATCAGCTGAAAAATAAATGAGAGGGGAATGAAGCCTGCCCTGATAAAATTTGGAACAGTAGTAGTCGCCGTGGCCCTCAGGTCAGTTCCAAATTGTTCTGAAACTGTCGTCATTAATATCGGCCAGTACGTAGCCCCAACCACGGCACATCTTGCATAAAATCCAAATAAAGAATGCGGGGGTATGTAGAGGAACCATATTATACCCGATAGCTGAATAAAAAGAAATATATAGATTGTTTTTTTTCTGCTTCTCAGCAACTGACTTAAAAAACCTGAAAAGATTTCGATCGTGGATGTACCTATATAATAAACAGCGACGGCTGTTCCGGCATTGGGAATTTCCTTCATATTGAATTGTTTGCCAAATTCAGGTGCACCCGTCACAATGACACCGACGATCAAAAAAGTTGGCAACCCAATCAAAATCAGTCTCAGGTATTTAAAAAATAATTTTCTCCTTGTAAGGAGTAACCAGAATTTTCCCCGACTGACAGAATGGATTTTCAGCGTCTTTTTAAAAATGGCGCTTTCAGAAACACTGAGCCTCAATATAAGTAAAACAGCGCCCATGCAGCTGCCGATAATATATGCAGTGCGCCAATAGAAATGATGCGAGATATAGGAGGCAAGTACGATACCGTACAATCCCATGGCAGCAATCAGCATGGGTCCATAACCTCTTTTTCCAGGGGTCATCAATTCACAAACCAGTGTGACACCTGCGCCCAATTCTCCCGCTAACCCAAACCCAGATATGAACCGAAGTAATTTATATTGTGATACCGTCTCAATATAAGCCGTGGCAAGGTTTGCCAAAGAATATATTATAATAGACCCAAAAAGAACTTTCAGCCTGCCTTTTCTATCACCCAACACGCCCCATATAATTCCGCCCAACACCATGCCGGCAAAGGTCCAATCCAATATGCCGATACCCACGGAAAGCAAATCCTTTTGCGCTACGCCTAAACTGGTAAGGCTCTCCGTACGTACTACATTAAAAATAAATAAATCATATAAATCGACGAAATATCCGAGGGCGGAAACTAAAATTGCGCTGATAACAAGCCAGTGATAATGCTTTACAGGGATTTCAATTTCCATATGAACTCCATTATGTAATTACTTATCGCGGTCGGATTAATTCTGCACCGGAAATTACCTTTTATTTCTTTTTCCGGTTTTCAAGCATTGCGGCGATGCTGATAGATGAGCAATCAGCGATCAAAGCTGCTACTATTGCAGGTGGCATAGCAGCCTTGTCTGTAAAATTGATACAACCTTTCTGGAACTTGGCTGCTGATAGCAATTCTGCGTATTTAGCATGCAGCGTCGGATTCATATACATAGGCAGGCAATGCAGTGACATATAATTTTTTGTGCTTGCTAACCCGTACTTCATGTAACTACGCTCTTCGTAAAGGATCATTTCCTTGCCCATCATTGGTTTTACGACCGGACTAACACCCGGATCATTGGTCATGATCGTTTCGTGGAGGGCGGTTAATAGTGCCTGCCTGTCAGACGGCATACTCCTGATGTATTCGGATACATTCATGTGACCAATTCGGTGATCTAATGTACAATATTTCTCACACGTATAATTTATAGGACACTACCCCATACATATCGTACCCGGAGCGTAGATGATCAGATATTTGTTTAGAAATGAAGAATTATTATTTATTATCGGCCTATCTTCTTTACCGTTCTGACAGCAAGGGGTAAAACAATTTTTACCATCTTCCTGAGCTTTTTCCTGATTTTTTTCTTTGAATTACCGACTTTGTAATTTCTAAGTGCTAAAGCCAGCTTTTCAGTCACCTCGTTGCGGATATCCTTTTTAGAGATCTTTTTTGACTTCTTTGCTTTTGATTTTTTAGCCATGGATTAACGGGGGTTCTGGGTTCAATTCAATACTCAAAAAAGCGGAGTTACCCCCGGCATATCCTTCACAAAAACAGAAATCTTCGCTCCGGCAAGTTGTGGGTTTTCCTGAGTTGTTATATAAAGCCAATCCGCAACTTCGTTTTCCCGCACAATGGCATTGCCCTGTTCAACGAGATTCCGGTCTGATTACAAATGGACACGGCAACACTGGCTACTTTAGAATCATCCGTAGCCCGGATGATTATAGGATCACCGACACATCCAAAATAAGTATTGATATTGAACTCTTTATGATTTGGCAAAAAAATATTTGCAAAAACTAAACACTGTTCAGTATATTTGCACTGTAAACTAATTTCAATGGGTATTTTAGAACGAAAAGAAAGGGACAGGGTCGAAATGCGGGAGCGCATTATCGATGTGGCCATCGAAATGTTCGTTCAGGAAGGTTATGAAAAAACCTCCATTCGTAATATCGCTGAGAAAATTGAATACAGCCCCGCAACCATTTATCTCTATTATAAGGACAAGGACGAATTACTCTATGATGTGCAGGCGCAGGCTTTTGAAAAAGGCAAGTAAATAAAAAGTGCTCAGAAAAGGTGGTAAAATGCAAAAGAGAGAGAATTCACAGGGCCATTCATCGAGGGCTTTAGAGGTTAGGCAAAGCAGCAAAGCTGATAT
>JBGPBW010000325.1:0-4571 GCA_041481385.1 Puia sp. | reverse complement strand
ACCTGAATATTATAGTAATATCTATAAGCAATATGCAACATTTATGGCAGACTGGGGAAACAGTCACCGTTTGTTTCGCGTGGCGTCAGGTGCCAACGCATCAGATTACCACTGGACAGAAGTCATGATGCGGGATATTCCGAAGGATCTGATTGAAGGAGTTTCCCTTCATTACTATTCAGTCATTGATTGGAATGCGAAGGGTCCGGCTGCAACTTTTACCAGTCAACAGTATTTTGCTACGATGAGGCAGGCACTCAAAATGGAAGAACTGGTTAGCCGGCATGAGGCTGTAATGGATAAATATGATCCTCAAAAAAAAACCGCCCTGGTGGTTGACGAATGGGGTGGCTGGTATGACGTGGAGTCTGGTACCAACCCTTCTTTCCTGTTTCAGCAAAATACAATGCGGGATGCTGTGTTGGCAGGGATTACACTAAATATTTTTAATAATCACTGTAGCAGGGTAAGAATGGCTAACCTGGCCCAGATGGTCAATGTTCTTCAGGCCGTTATTCTTACGGATAAAGAAAAAATCATCCTCACGCCGACTTACCATGTCATGGAAATGTACAATGTGCATCAGAATGCCGTTATGATTCCGGTAACGCTGGAAAATATATATTATACTGAAGGCGGAGATAGCCTGCCGGCTCTTTCTGCATCAGCCTCCCGTGACTCCGCAGGCCTGACTCATATTTCCCTGGTGAATGTGGATGCCGGGAAACAACATCTGGTTCAAATTCGCTGGCAGGGAACGACACTAAAACTGGATTCCGGAAGGATTCTGCATTCCGCGAGAATACAGGATCACAATAGTTTTGACAATCCTGAAAAAATAAAACCCCAAACATTTTCCGGTGCATCAATTCAAAATAATATGTTGAGTGTGGAATTGCCACCTGCGTCGATAGTTGTATTAACGCTTCATGAGTAAAATCATTCATATGAATTTACTTTCGGGTAAGGATCTGAAAAAAATATTTCTTGTTTTACTGTCAGGCTTCATCTCATTGACCGGTTTTGCTTTCCGGAAAGCAATCTTACGTTTACAAAGCCCCGACAAAAATATTTTATATGAATTTGAAATCCGGAACGGGCGTCCCGGGTATCGCGTGTCGTACCAGGGAAAGTTACTTGTTGATTTTTCAGTCGTGAACCTGGTATTTGATAAAGATTCCCTGATCCAGGGGGTCAGACTGGAGAAATCGGTAAGGTTGGATTCTGTTGAGCGATATACTTTATTAACGGGAAGATCAAGCCTGGTAAATGATGTGTACAGACAACTGACACTGTATGTAACGGAATTAAAAAATCCGCAAAGAAAAGTCGGGATACAAATCCGCGCTTTCGACGATGGGCTTGCATTCCGCTATTTCTTTCCGGGTTCAAAAGATGATTCCCTGATTATTAAGCAGGAGTGTTCGTGGTTTCAGATCTCTGGTGATCCGCGTGTGCATGCGCTCGTACTTCCGGACTATCACAGTTCGCACGAAGGAAATTATCTGCATCGGTTATACCGGCAACTACCGGAAGATAGTCTGATCGATGTGCCCGTCCTGTTGGAATTTCCTGACAATATATATATGGCCATTACCGAAGCCGCGCTGTTGGACTATGCCGGCATGTATCTGGTAAAATCCGGAACAGGGTTTTGTTCAAATCTTTCGCCGCTACCGGAAAATTCAGCCTACGCTGTAAGAACGGTTTTGCCGCACGAAAGCCCCTGGAGAGTCATGTTGATCAGTAAAGGTCCGGGGCGATTGCTGGAGTCAAATCTGATCACAGATCTTGCACCCGCCTGCCAGTTAAAAGATCTGAACTGGCTCAGGCCAGGCAAAACGACCTTCCCCTGGTGGAACGGGAATGTGACCCCCGACACATTGAATGCACCGGGTAACAATTTTGTAACCCAACAATATTATATTGATTTCTGTGCCCGGTCGAAGATTGAATATCATTCAGTCGTTGAATACGGTCTTCACCAATGGTACCAGGATGATGGTGTCAGTTTCATGCCCGGTCCAAATAGTAATGTTCTAAAAGCTGTTCCGGGGTTGGACATGAAAGAGGTTTGCGATTATGCCCATAGTAAGGGTGTCGGAGTTCGAGTTTGGGTTCACTGGAAAGCACTGTATCCAAAACTGGATAGCGCATTTGCATTATTTGAGCAATGGGGACTGTCCGGACTTATGGTCGATTTCATGGACCGCGACGACCAGGTAATGGTCAATATACAAACTGAAATCCTGCAAAAAGCAGCAGCGCACCATCTTCATATTCAGTTTCATGGAGCTTACAAGCCTACCGGTCTCAGCCGTACCTACCCCAATGAGTTTACCAGGGAAGGCGCATTAAATTATGAACATGACAAATGGAATCCGGAAGGTGTTTCGCCAGACCATGATCTGGACATCGCTTACACTCGTTTGATTGCCGGAAGTACGGACTATCATCTCGGTGGCTTTCGGGCGGTTACTAAAACCCAATTCCGGGCCCAGTATACCCGTCCACTTGTATTAGGAACCCGATCACATATGCTGGCCATGTATGTGGTGCTTGAAAATGCCAATGCCATGGTCTGTGATTATCCGGAGGCATATGAAAACCAACCGGGATTTGATTTTCTCCAAAACGTCCCGACAACCTGGGATGAGACTGTTGTTGTTGAAGGTGAGCCAGATCGCTATCTGGTGATTGCGAGAAAAAAGAATCAGGACTGGTGGCTGGGTGGAATAACCGGAGATTCTGCAAGAGTATTAAAATTCCATCCGGTATTTTTTAAAGAAGAGGGTGGTCAATGGAAACTTACCCTTTACCAGGATAATTTACAATCTCCCTTTAATCCAAATGCTGTACTCATTAAAACCATGAAGGCTGATCCTGCCACCACACTCGAAATTCCGCTGGCCGCCGGTGGCGGATTTGTTATTAAACTTGAAAAACAATAAATCAGGCCGATAATTTGCGGCATTTATTCAGAAACCGATTTGAATGAAAGTATTCATCAGCAGAAAAATCCCGGAAGCAGGCCTACAATGTATGCGAGATGCAGGAATTGATATTTTCGAATGGACAATCAAACGGGATTTGAATACAGAAGAACTGATTGAACATTGTCAAAAGGTTGATGCCTTCCTCAGCGCAGGTGGAAACCGGATCGACAGATCTTTTCTGGAGTCGGTAAAACATTTAAGAGTCATCAGCTTGCACAGTGTAGGTTATGATAACGTCGATGTAGCCGCAGCGACTGCCTTAAAAATTCCGATAGGCAATACACCAGGCGTTTTGAGCGATGCCACGGCTGATATTACCTTATTGTTAATCCTGGCTACTTCACGAAAAGCCATGTTCATGCACAATCTGATTCAGAGGGGTGGCTGGGGATTTTTTGAACCAAAGGCTAATCTGGGTATTGATATACGGGGTAAGACCCTGGGTATATTTGGTCTGGGAAAAATTGGATTTGAACTGGCCAGGAGAGCATCTGCGGCTTTAGGCATGAAAGTAATTTATCATAATCGCGGACTCCATCCGGGGGCAGAAAATGAATTAAATGCAAGCTGGGTTTCTTTTACTGAACTGTTAGAGAACAGTGATGTATTGTCCGTTCATACTGCTCTGACACCGGAAACCAGGGGCCGTTTCAATAAGGAAGTGTTCGCAAGGATGAAACGAACTGCAATTTTTATCAATACAGCACGGGGAGCCATCCACAATGAAGAAGACCTTACGGAGGCGTTGAAAGATGGAATAATCTGGGGTGCGGGGTTGGATGTGACCAATCCCGAGCCGATGCGTAGGGATCATCCCTTATTGTTTATGCCCAACGTTTGCGTATTACCCCATATTGGTTCTGCTACTGAAGAAACCCGGGCTGCAATGTCCCTGATTGCAGCTAAAAATATAGTAGCCGGGTTGAAGGGGGAACGCCTTCCATGCATCGTGAATCCGGATGTGTACGCTTAAAGCGTAAAGCTTAAGGCTTAAGGCTTAACGCAAAACGCAAATAGCACATTTTCAGCCTGACAATGTAATTTTAAGATTTCGGTTTGCTGTGTGGCTTCAGATTGAAATTCCTGGCAATATTAAACCCGAAATAAATATATCCCTTGCCCCAGGTGCCTGCTGTATATCCGATATATTGCGGCTCGACCATACTTTGCGAATTGGTCATGATTAGCTGAAATACATGCCCGCCTGTTTCAATATCCCAACCGAGTGAAAAGGAATTGCTCCTTGCCGGATCTGGTGGTTGCAAAGGTGAAACCAATTGATTAGGAAATAAATAATTGTATTCTGCGGTTAGGGCCATGCGTTTGCTGATTTTCATTCTGGCGCCGGCACAAAGAGCAAACACATTATTATGGTCGGGGGAATCAACCATGTTGTAGTGAATAAAAGTAGGTGTAAGTTCAAAAGAAAACTTGCTGTTGAATTTCCGTGCGATAAGAATTTGGGTAGTATAACTGAATCGGTTCGCATTAGTTGGTTCTGGTTTCAGGGGCGCATATTTATGGGTGACATAATCTGAAGTTCCCAGGAGGTCAACGGACACGGGCATTCGATTT
>JBGPBW010000324.1:0-4611 GCA_041481385.1 Puia sp. | reverse complement strand
ATTCCCTAAATAACATCGTGCCGGGTGCTTTCACAGGACTTAATCCAAGCCGGCGACCGCGGGTTTCGTTGATTAATGTTTTACCTCAATCATTCAGATGGAAATCTCTTCCGGATATGATCTGTATACCATTTGATTTTACAAAGTATTTGTCCACATCAATATTCTGCGCGTCTATGGATGTTTTCATATTGCCACCAGGGGGAAAAACGCCATGATCCTGTTCTACGAATTGACCCAGATAAAAATTCGACAGACCAATACCCTGCACTTCCGGTAATTCCTGCAGGGAATTCTTCAATGAGGACATTTTATTCTGGGTGCCATCAGTATAGAAGCTGAATATCAGTTTCTGTTTTTTATCAAATCCCAGATCCTTGTTCTTAACGTAATTGAGCTGGCTGTAAATAATGATGATGCTTGTGATCAGGACGATGGATAATACAAACTGGAATACGACCAGGGAACGACGGATGCCTGCTGCGGAAATCTGGTTGGTAAAATTTCCTTTAATTACTTTGATGGCCTGAAAAGCGGAAAGATAAAAGGCGGGATAACTCCCGGCTAAAAAACCGGTGGTAATGACAAGCAGGATGAGGAAGATCCAAAGACGGAAATCGCGGAACAAGGTGAGGTGAATATCTGCGCGGGTGATCTGATTTAAGTAAGGCATGGCCAGTATCAATAGGGGCAGTGCGATCAGGATGCCGAGAAAAGACAGGAACATGGATTCAGCAAGAAATTGTTTAACCAGTGAATACCTTCCGGCGCCGATCACCTTTCGAACCCCCACTTCTTTGGCCCTCTTGGAAGCCCGGGCAGTGGAGAGATTCATGAAATTAATACAGGCGATCACCTGGATCAGTATGGCAATCAGGATCATGATGTTCAGAAAAGAAACACTGACCGTTTTGCTGGGTTCATTTTCATATCCGCCCGTTGTATGGACATCGGTAAGGGGTTGCAGGTGAACCTGTTTTTGCATACCCATAGCCTTCATTTGGTCTCCAGCGTATTTACTGATAAATGCAGGGAATTTTTTTTCGAGCGCAACAGGACTGGCATCTGGTCTCAGTTTGACAAAAGAACTCGTATAATTATTACCGGCCCAGGCATCTGTGGTGGCGGTATATTCGCCCATGCCACCACTGTGCATGGTCATGAAAAAATTGGCTTTGATGATGGTTTTCCCGAGACTTTCATCGATTACCCCCATCACCTTAAAATCGTGTTTGCCATAGCCATTTTCAATCGATATGGATTTGCCCAGGGGATCTTCTTTTCCAAAAAGTTTGATAGCCACCGGTTCCACCAGTACGACAGAGTAAGGTTCCCGAAGGGCATTTGTTGAATTGCCATAAATGAAATGATAGTTAAACATGTTGAAGAAAGTGGAATCTGCATACACGGCATCCTGTTCATAAAATGACTTTTCTTTAAAAGTCAACAGGTGTTTGCTCACGCCGAGTGTTGGTGCCAGACGGGTGTATTCCAGGACCTCACCAAAATCTTTTTTCATTGTGGGTACAATGGGCGGCGAGGTCGTTGCATTATGGTGGGTATCTCCGGGCAGCGTGAGGTCGGTGACCACGCGATAGATATTCTGTGCGTCATGATGCTGTTTATCGTAACTGTATTGATCTGTCACATACAAGATGATGTACACACAACAAAGCGTTCCCAGCGCCAGTCCGAAGATGTTGATGAAACTGTAGCTCTTGTTCCGGGACAAAAAACGAAAGCTGGTTTTGAGATAGTTCTTGAACACAATTATTAATTATTAATTATTATTTATTAATTGTTTTATGTCAGTAAGCCTTTGATCAGAAAATCGTTAATCATTAATCATTAATAATTAATAATTACTCCGATCTTAAACTATCAACCGGATTTGCCGATGCTGCGCGAATGGTTTGAATGCTAAGGGTAAACAATGCTATTAATATCATCCCGACGATACTGAGTGCGAAAACCCACCAGGACACCCGGGTCCTGTAAGCAAAATCTTCCAACCACTTATTCATAATCCACCAGGACATTGGAATGGCAAAAGCTGAGGCGACCAATACCAGTTTCATGAAATCCTTCGAGAGGATTGAAACGATTTGTTTTATTGAAGCACCCAACACTTTCCGGATGCCGATTTCCTTTGTACGTATGTTTGTCGTGTATATCACCAGTCCAAGCAAACCCATGCAACTGATAAAGATGGCAAGGCCGGTTGCCCACTTGAGCAGGCTCGACATATTCTGCTCAGCATCATAAAATCTGGCGATGGTTTCATCTACGAACCCGTAGGAAAAATCTTCCTCGGGATAGATTTGTTTATATAATTTTTCGATGGAGCTAATGGTATTTTCCCAGGATGCCGCCTGCGTTTCCCCGGTTTTCAGTGCGATGTGGATCAGCCAGCTGTTCCCGATTTCAGAAGAGAACATCAGGGGCTTAACGGGAGCATGCAATGATTCTGCGTTAAAGTCTGCGATCACACCCACAACCGGAAATCCGCTGATCTGCATGTTGAGAACATCTGCAGGTTTGTCAAATCCGAGTGTGTGCAGGTAGGTTTCATTGATGATCCATTCGTTGGCAGTATCGCTCACCCGCAGTTGTCGTCCGGCAAGCAGGGGGATGTGATAGAGCTTCAGATAATTGGTATCGCCATACTTCTGACTGGCATCTGTCTGGATTTCTTTTTTCCCGTCTCTAAAAGTCATGACATTGGATGAAAAGCCGTTTCCGGCAGGTGGGTCACTTCCAAGGCTCACCATATCAACGCCCGGTAATTTGTTCACCCTATCCATCAGTACAATTCTTCTGTGATCTGTTTTTAAATCACGGCCCCAGGGAAAAGGAGTCTCTACGGTTATGATGGCCTCCTTTTTGAATCCCAGGTTTTTATTCATAATGAAATGGATTTGTTTCACCGCGATCAGGGTTGCCATGGTGAACACCTGGGCGATCAGGAATTGAGAGACGGTCAGGCTCTTCCTCAGGAAGGCACTGCGGCTGGAGCCACCACTACCGGAGCTCTGATTTTTCAACACCATGACCGGTTTAAAAGATGACAAAACCAACGCAGGATAGAAACCGGCAAACAGCGCGACAATCAACGTCAATCCCAGGCCGAATACCAGGATCAGGGGCTGGCGGCTGAGGTTGAATTGCAAACCTTTGGGTATGAAATCCGAAAATATTTTCAACAGGAATGGGGTGATCAGCAGGGAAAGAACAAATGAAATAAACGAGAGAAAAAAAGTTTCCGATAGAAATTGTCCAATCAATTGTTTGCGGGAGCCGCCCAGGGTTTTACGTACACCGATTTCTTTTCCACGCTGGGACGACTGGGCTGTAGTGAGGTTGATGAAATTGATACAGGCCAGTAAAAGAAGAAAAGCAGCAACGGCCATCAGCCCATACAATGTGGGTTTGTACACAGTTGTTTCTCCAAATGTGGAATAAAGCGGATTGAAATGAATATCATTAAAGGGTTGTAATATAATAGTCTGTGTCGAATGATCATTTTTATCCTTGACATTATATTTCGTCAGGATGGCCTGAAGCCGTGCGGTTATTGTTTTTGGAGAAATACCGGGTGCCAGTTTTAAAAGGCATTGCGATCCTCCATTGACAGATCCCCAGCTGGTCCATCCGTAATTTCCTTTCAGCCCGGATGTTGGGATAGTGGATTCGGAAATGAATTCCTTAAAAATAAAATCGGTGTTTTGAGAAAGTTCATCAACGATGCCCGACACGGTGCAGACAATGGAATCGTCGTAGTTAATTTGTTTACCGATAATATTCGTAAAGGACAGACCCGGAAAATAAACTTTGGCCCGTGCTGCAGTCAGCACCACATGAAAGGGTTGAACTACGGCGAGTTCACTGGACCCTGCCAGCCAGTGATAGGGTACAAGATGAAAATAAGATGAGTCAACCAGCGCAATGCCGGGCTGGTGTTTTATGAGGAGGGGCTTTTCGTTGTTTTTATTTTGAACAGTCACTTTAGGATCACCATTGGACTGATGGAAACCAATCACAGACTCAATGCCGGGAACTTCTTGTCTCACGGCTTCGGGCAGGGGAGAAGGAACGCCTGAGTTATGGTAATCCGTACCTGAAAAGTTCATGTCCATGACGACGCGGTAAATCCTGTCCCGGTCTTTCTGGAATTTGTCGAATGTAAAATCGTAGTACACAATTAGAAAAATTGCGAGGGAAGCGCTGATGCCGATCGAAAGTCCCAGCACATTGATGAGGGAAAAGATTTTATTCCTGATGAAATTCCGCCAGGCGACGAGGAAATAGGTTTTTAGCATAATTGTTAATGGTTAATTGTCAATTGAATTTGAGAACTAGTTATTGAGGGCCTGTCGTTATCAGTTGTAATTGACAATTAACAATTGACATTTGACAATTTATTCCGAACGTAAACTGTCAGCGGGGTTCACCGACGCTGCTCTTACCGTTTGAATACTCAGGGTAACTAATGCAATTACCAGCATGAACAATGTGCTCAATACAAATACCCACCAGCTCACTGAAATTTTATATGCAAAGTTTTCCAGCCATTTGTTCATTGCCCACCACGATAAGGGTACTGCGATCAGT
>JBGPBW010000323.1:0-4648 GCA_041481385.1 Puia sp. | reverse complement strand
TTTCCGATTTTTTCTTTACAAGCTCTTCAGACTTTGCCGCAGGAATTTCTTTTTTCGCTACAGGCTTTTCTTTTTTCTTTTCCGCAAGTGTATTTGAAACAACAGCAGCTTTCGCTTCCCTGGGTTCAAACCATCTCGCGGGACCGGATTCACAGAAATAATAAGAGTACTGTGGATCGTTTGACCAGCAGAACAGTTCGTTGATATTGGAAAGGACCGTTGTATCCAGGCAATGACCCCGTATTGGAGGTGCGCACGATTCGGCTGGCGCATCACAATCGCAGGGAACACAATCCTGGCAATCCGGTAATGGATCAAATTGTTTTTTGAATAGTATCGTGAGGAAATCGCAATAGACCGTTCCGGGATTGCAGAGTTTTTCAGCCAGCCATTCACACCATAGTTTACTATAGAATTCCAGGCAGCAGAAATCCCTCGGCCTGAGCCAGAGTATGCGCAGCAACACATGGGCCGGTGCTTCCCGCTGCAATAATTTTTCCATGATCTCCCTTCCGGATGCAGAACGAAACCGTTCAGGCCATGCGGGCAAGAACACAGTACATATAAATGAGTAGGGATCGCACCCCGGCGTAAAACAGACCGGCGTTTCAGTTTCGCAGGGATCAGGATCTCCTCCCGGCTTCCAGGGAAAATGACAATGCACCGAAGTTTCCGTGCAAGGAAGGGGCAGCCCGTCACAATCGCATGCTGAATAACGTCCGTTCCCATCAGCACATCTTGGCCTCAGCAGGATATGTTCCACCAGGTGCAGTCCTTCACTGTTGATGAGTTTTTTTGAACGCTCCACAGCATCGCAGGCCATAATTTCACTGGAATAGAATTGCGGGTTGAAAGCCACAATTTCACTCAGGCAGAAATTGAGATTCACCCTGTGAATCAGAGGCGTATTTTCTTCCGCGGGATCCAGTTGCTGATCTTTATTACAGATCGTATTCAACTTCGCCGCGTCTTCAGTTTTTTGCAGGTATTCTCTCTTGCCCAGCAGGGTGAGCTGCGGATGCAATTCAATACAATAACAACTGCAATCACAGTCATAAACGGGTTTGTAATTTTCAAATCGGCTGAGCAGGATCAGCGATGACAGATAAAAATTCAGCGCTTCACAACAGTCATCAAAACAACAGTCCGTTTTCCATGAGAGATAACAGGAGGGCGTGCATTCGGGCGCGGGACAGGGAGCGGCGCAGGGATCATCGCTCAACACATCCCTGCAGCAGGGATCGAAGCCCGGCAGTTTTATGGCAACAGAATATTTATCAGGTCCTCCGGGATTGCATGTATCCGGAACCCGCACTATTGGGAAATAGCAGGCGATTTCCTGGATTTGCTTCCTCCAGGTTTTTAAATTCGCGTTTTTCGAAATAGGTTCCGCAAGTTTGTAATACAGCTCCTGTTTGTTATAGGGAAGCGTGTACCTGTAATTCAAAGAAAACTGTCCGCCTTTTTTTATGTAATTATTTTCCTGGTACACGGCTTCCACGAATAACAGGATCCATTCGCAGGGACTATATCTCAATTGCCTGTTCGTTCCTATATTGATTTGTACCAGCGGGTTTTTTTGCAGATCGGTCAGAATGATTTTTTCATTATCGATTGTTTGCACCAGGTCAAGGAAACTGAAAGACGAAGCCTGGAACAACTGATCCATCACACGGTCCCTTCTCAAAGGTGTTTCATAACAACAGGGATGCCGTAGTCCCGTATTGTTGCAGGCCACGTAGAATCCGGGACTGCAGGTAATGCGATTAAAATAATTGTGAAAGCCATGGTCACTCTGCGACACGCAGATAAATTGTTCGACGCCATCTTCACCCCAGGCATCTTCTGCTGTTGCGTAACCATGGGCACTGAGGGCCAGCACTTCACGGATATAGATCACGAATTCACACTGGGTCTCGTTCCATTCGATATAAAAATTGCCCGGATATTTCAGCAGGATCAGGAAAAACTGGAACTGCTGCATGGCCAGCTCGGGTGAGGCATATGTATTCTTACTTTTCCAGTCAATGGTGAACAGGTGGTTCACATCGTCGAGCATGCCCAGCACGAAATAATATTTGTTCTTTCTCAGGATCCGGATGGGATAACTGGCCGCAAAGGGTGCCAGAATTTTCTGCACTTCATATCCACCGAATTCTGTCATGGTTTCTTTGGGTACAAAGGCCAGGCTCTTACTGTTATCACAGTCGTCGTTGGAATGAACAAATATTTCCGTAAGACTGATCCAGAGACAGTTTCCATAGTTCAAAGGATTTCTCGCGTATTTGAGTATGATCAGGTATTCTTCCAGGAATGCAGCCATCGCATCGTCGCTGCTGGAATAACCTCTCGTGCTCTCAAATAAAATCAGGTCCTGCCCCGCAAGTTCGCCCTGCTGGTATTTGCGGTTATTGCATTTGATCAGGTAGTGGTACCAGACGGTATTTGTTTTAGCATCCTTACGCTCGCGGATCACATCACCCAAAGCGATATCTATATATTTATATCCCGCCAGCACCTGCAAAGCCAGTTTGCCTCTCTGTGTTTCTGCGTCAGCTTCCGTGGTTACCTTATTGATTTCAGGATGGTATGCGATCAGGTTGTCCTTATCCACTAGTTTATAGATATAGTCCTCACCCGGATTGATCCTGTCGCTTTCGAGAATGGACATTAAAGTTTTGTCTGAGGAATCGCTGACAGATTTGTAGAGATTCTTACGGTATGAAAGGATGAACTCCGCTTTTTTCAGGTCTTGGTCATTCGGATTTTCGGCAGCAGCAATCACCTGGATATTTCCGCTTGCTTTGTCTGATACGAGTTTCAGTTTGCCGCCACTGATACTCGCTCTCAACGCAGGCAGATTTTTATAAAATGTCGCAGCAGCCACATCGGCATCCCCACTGCTCTTATAATTTCCGCTGCTGGTGTAGTCGATGGTATTTCCTGTTGCATCACCCGAACGGTACCTGAATTCCCATTCATCAGGTATAGGAGGCGTAATAGAGAGACGGAAAGTGTAACTGTTTATTTCCATTAGCAGATCCCGGACTTTTTTGTTCGCTGCATCGGCTGTGGGGAAGGTTTCAAAATAACGCGCTTTCTTTTCAGATCCGACAGAAACAAACATTTCGAAGGTTTCAGTCTGCTTATTCATTTCCACGGTATAAGCATTGACCAGGGGCAGTTTTTCCAGGATGGGTACGAAATCTGCCTTTGCTGAATTTTCATCAGGGTAATTATTCACCGAGTCAAACTGGAAGCTGGCATTTTTATTTAAGATGGAAAACCTTTTCAGTTCATCTTTGAGATGAACCACATCCACTGTTCTCCATTCAAAATCATTTTGATCAATAAAAACGAATGGATAGCCTTCCACGGATACCGGAAGCAGTCCGTCCCATTTGGCCGAGGGTGAGGACCGGGTGAATTGTTTTTGGTCATTGAGAACGCTCCCGATATTTGCTGACGCATCTTTGCCGGATTTTTCAGCGTCATCGGCACTGGTAAAATGGGTTACACTTTCAGAAATCTCTTTTCCGGTGTAGTCTGTGAACAGGATTTTAAATATATAGCGGCTGATAAAAACATCTTTGGTCAGATCGGGCAGGAACTTGAAGGCTGCATCCAGATTATTCACGGCAGCAACGGCCTGGTCTTCCTGCGGGAAAAATTTTGAATAACTATACTTATTTCCAAAATCATCCTGCACATAGATCTGGTATTGCTGCTGATGGCTTATGAAGCTGTATTCAAAAACGGGACAGAGCCATTTCTTATAAATCGATTTCAGCGAAGCCATCCCGTCTTCCTCATTGAAGGTTTTTTCTTCAACTGTAAATGCCAGGTCGAACAACAATACGGACAGGAGATAGAGCTTATCCGCGGGTTCCACTACAAAATTGCAGAGCCAGTGTCTTTTCCAGTTCTCGATCCCCGCCAGCGCCTTCACCCTTTTTTCAAATCCGGAAATATTATAGTTATTCCATTTATTTTTCAGGTAGTCGTATGCCTTTCCGCGATTGCTGCTCAGATCATCATAGTGGCTTAGGAAAATTTCTTCTTTTTGAATCTGGAGCGCAGCAAGCTGGTCGGCCTGTTCAAAAGGTGCAGACAACAATGCGAAATCCGTAAAGGTTTCCGCGAATCTTGCCAACAGGTGATCCAGGAAATCCTGCCTCCTGCTCTCATAGAGATTCTGGTCCTCTACGATCAGCTGCAGATATTTGGCGTAGACGTCAAGATTCAGTTCGACATCAAAGGAAAAGAATTCATCAGCACCCGTCCCGGTTTCAAAAGCACGGTAGTTTTCAATAAAAGTGGCCGCATATTTCACAGAAGCCGCAGCATCGGCTGCTCCTTTCCTGCTGCTGTAATAGTGTTTGCTGATCAGCGCGACGTCCGCAGAGGAGGTGAAGAAATAGAAGAACCAGCAATGGTTTGCATTGCAGGCAATCACCGGATCAAAGTTTCCATACAGGAAATCATCTTTAAGCTGGTTAAGCGCGAGGTCCCTTTCCACCACAAAACAAAACGGGTACTCGGGAAAATCATCTTCGCAAGGATTGTTGCAGCGTCTTTCCAGGTCGGCATTTTTAAGTGTTCCGTTGTCGATCATCGCCTGCATTTTTTTCCTGTCGGTAGGATAAGC
>JBGPBW010000322.1:0-4666 GCA_041481385.1 Puia sp. | reverse complement strand
TGTATCGCAGATGAAGTGCTGACTGGTTTTGGCAGAACCGGCCCGCTGTTTGCAAGCGAATTACTCAAGCCGGATCCAGATCTCATTTGTCTTTCCAAAGGCCTCACCGGAGGGACCCTGGCGCTGGGTGTTACTGCGTGCAGTCAGCATCTGTTCGACGCGTTCTTAAGCGAAGATGGAACCAAAACCTTTTTTCATGGTCATTCCTTTACGGCCAATCCCCTCGCCTGTACCGCCGGATTGGCCAGCCTTGACCTCCTGGAAGAAAAGAAATGCCGGGATCAGATCAACGCCATCCGGATGCAGCACGAACAGTTTGTAAAAAATGATTTGTCTAAAAAGAATCAGGATCTGTTTCGGAATATCCGGATCATGGGAACCATTCTGGCTTTTGAATTAAATACGGGAAAAGATGAATACCTAAACGGAGTTGGCATAACCGTAATGCAACGGGCCCTGGCACAGGGCATTTACCTGCGCCCCCTGGGAAACACGGTGTATATCATGCCCCCCTATTGTATTTCTGAGGAGCAGCTGAAGAAAGTTTACCAGTTTATTTTAAGCCTGAACCAAAACTGAAGTATGGGAGTACGGGCGGAAAATCAATTGACAATTAACCATTAACAATTGTGACCGGAACGTTCACCTCCACATCATCCCAGGTAATGACCATCGAAGATGGAGGAAGTCCGATGGTAAGTTGCTCCACCACATGATCCAGTTTCTTAACAGGAACATTTACCTGCAACACATCTTTATCCTTATACTTATCATAATCAAAAGCCCCCCACTGTCCGAGCTGGCTGTTCAGTATGATGGTCCAGGTTTTTTCGTTTGGAATTACAAATAAAGTGTAAGTGCCTGCCTTCACCGGCTTTCCATCAATAAGAACGTCTTTGTCAAAAGTGACCGTAGTAGCCGAATCGGCGCCACACCGATATACTTTCCCATAAGGAACCAGGCCGCCGAAAATGACCCTGCCCTTTTTATAAGGCCTGCCGTAACGTACAGAAATATCCTGGCCCACAGCAGATTCATGCGGACTGACCGGTTTTTTATCTCCGCAGGAACTAAAAACGGTCAGTAGAATTATGGAAAGCAATAGCAATCTGTTCATATCAACATGTATTTTAGAAACGCTAAAATTAATACAGAAAATCAGTTCGCCGCTGCGTTTATTCTCTTAACCCAATACCATGCCCATTCATGGAACAGGGCCTTCCAACTCGGTTTTCAGATTCATCAGTGATTTCTCCATCCCCGGTCCCAGGTTTTTATCGTAAAACATACTGGCCAGTTTGTCCCACGGATACCACTGGATATGAAATTGAAGCGACCATTCAACCACGGTCTGTCCATCGGCTCCTGAAAGGAAATAATTCCCGATAAATGATTTTTTTCCCTGGTGCCAGATCGAAGACACTGTGTCCGGAACCACTTTTAGCAGTTCGATCATGAAATATCCCTTTTGAATATGACTGGAATCTATCCTGACTGGTGCATAAACTTTTTTCATATTGTCCAGACCATTAACCAGCAATATATTCCAACTTTCCCATTTACGTAAATCATTAATCTTCCTGAGAACTTCTGTTGGCGATCTGTTGATCTGCACAATACGGCTTACAGTAATGTCGGAGGGAAACAAGGCAAATAAAAAGAGAATAACCAATGAAAAAACCAGAAGACTGGCTATAAACAGTTTCAAAAGAAATAATTTATTCGGGAGCTATTCCCATTTAAAAGTCTTTATCGCTACGGTATAAATGACCAGTCCCCAAAGCAACAGGATTCCGATCTGCTTTCCGCAGTCCATAATTGAAGCCCCTTCAAAGGCCACATTCCGCATCGCGTCGTTGAGTTGTTTCAGGGGAAGGATTTCACAAAAACCCTGGAGCCATTTAGGAAATGCCTGGGTAGAAAAAAAAGTTCCCCCCAACAGAAACTGTGGCAGCGTAAAGATATTGGCGAAAGGTGGTATGGAGCTTTCGTTTTTTGAAACACTGCTGATGATGAATCCGAAACCCATAAAAACCACCAGGCCCAGGAAACTGAGCACCATCATTTCCAGAAAGGTCACAACGCCGTTTACCAGTGTGAAATGAAAGAAATAATGACCCGCCAGGATGATGACCACTGAAGTCAGTAATTGAAAACTGATCCGGCTCAGGCCCTCGCCGAAAACAATATTTTTCCGGTCTATGGGTGTAGCGAAAAATCTTTTCAGCACCAGGGTCTGCCTAAGGTTAAAAAAAACAAATGCGACACCGAATACCGCGGCACTAAGAAGGGAAAAACCCAGCATACCTGGCAAAATAAAATCAATCATCGTGTATTCCCGCCCCGGCAAAACGGGTAATTCCTGTACGCTGATGATCTTGAACTGATCGGGAATCCTGCGGTCTTCAATGATTTGAATGGTCTGTGCGAGGGCCATGCGCAGGATCGGATATTTATCGGCTGCTGAAGAAGAGGTCTGCGTCCGGATTTTATATTGGGTAAAACCGGCAGGCGACTGGGAAGAATCCAGGGAAACAATGGCTGCAATATTTCCCTTAAGTAATTCTTTTTGCATCAGGATGCTGTCTTTCTCCAGATAGACACCATCTTTTTTATTTTTTTCAATTCTGACGACACCGGAAGCCAGCAGAGCACGGATCACATAATTTGACGAATCCTCCGGGTTCTTCAGTGCAATAGAAACTGAAGTGCCGCCACCACCGATTAACCCGAAAACCAGGATAAACACCATCGGAAAACCTAAACTGAATACAACGGCGGAAGGACTGCGGAGAATGGCCCTGAAACTACCTCTGGTAATGGCCAGCATGGCCCTGAACTGGCTATACGGTCGGTTCATAATGTATTTT
The DNA here is from genome assembly GCA_041481385.1 of Puia sp. Lineage (GTDB taxonomy): Bacteria > Bacteroidota > Bacteroidia > Chitinophagales > Chitinophagaceae > Puia. The sequence continues at coordinate 1,796 of JBGPBW010000322.1, read as the reverse complement.
GAAGTCTAAGGATTTAGCCTGAATACAAATGGAAGCCTGGCCTGCGGCACACCAGCCTGCGACCGATACTCAGCCATCATCTGGTACCAGCGCACACCTTCTTCTCCCAGGTCTTCCTGAATGGATTTAGCTTTTAAAGACTGCTTATAATTATTGATGAGCAGATCGAAAAGACTTTCCGGTTCGGGATATTCCCTTAACCGGTAAGACGTCGTCTTGGCCATTCTGGCTGCACAAGCCACTGCATCCTGCACGCCGCCAATCCGGTCCACCAGGCCGAGCTGAAGCGCTTTCTCCCCACTCCAGATCCTACCCTGACCGATGCTGTCAATATAATTTATGCTTTTGTGCCTGCCCTCAGCTACACGGGAAGTAAAATCATGGTAAATGGAATCTACATCGTTTTGCAAAAATTTTTTCTGCATATTTGTAAGCGGCTGGTATAACGTCATGGCATCGGGCTGCCTGGATGTATGCACACCATCGAATGTGATACCCAGTTTATTTTTGAAAAAAGACTGGGTATTAAAAAACATACTGAATACACCGATAGAACCGGTTATCGTCATCGGATCAGCATAAATGCTGTCGGCATTGCAGGATAAATAATAACCACCTGAAGCAGCCACATCTCCGAAACTGACTACCACAGGTTTACTGATCCGGGCCAGGCTCAGTTCACGCCATAGATTTTCGCTAACCAATGCAGACCCGCCACCAGAATTAATACGCAGTACAATGGCCTTAATGTCTTTGTCCAGCCTGGCCTTGCGAATCATGTAGCGGTAAATATCCTGCCCGATTTCTTTCTGGCTGTTTTTGCCGCCAACAATATCTCCTTCTGCATAGATCAGTGCAATCCGGTCCGTACCGTTTCCATTAATTTTTGATTTTACCGCTTCATAATATTTGCCCAGGGGCACGAAATTGATGCTCGTGATGGATGAAGCTTTTATTTTTCCCGCTATATCTTCAAGCACCTGATCATTATATTTTAATCCGTCAACCAGCTTGTAACGTACGGCGTCTTCAGCAGTCTGAACCAGTTGCTCATCCACGCACCGTCTGAGCAAGGCGCTGTCCTGAACGCGGCTCGTGGCCGTCTGATCCAGAATATGATCGAAGATCCCACCCAGGATTTCGGTTAGCTGCAGCCTGTTGGCATCCGACATTTTTTCAGCCCGCAGGGGTTCGGTAGCACTTTTGAATTTGCCCGCATAAAATATCTCAGGCTGAATCTCGAGTTTATCCAAACCACCTTTTAAAAATCCCATTATGCTTGTCAAACCCTTCCATTCCACTCCGCCTTTCGGATTGCAATAGATCTGATCAGCAACATTTGCCGCGTAGTAAGCCCTCAGGGAGATTACGTCCCCGTACGCATAAATAAATTTACCGGATCTTTTGAATTCCCTGAGTGCATTACGGATTTCTTCCGTAGTGCCCAGTCCATTGCTGTTGGAATTGGCTTTGATATAAATTCCCTTTACTGCGCTATCCGTTTTTGCATAGTGGATCATCCGGATCACGTCATAAACGCCTGGTGTATTGTAAACGGATTCACTGAAACCTGCGAGTGGATCTGTTGTTAGTTTTTCAGAAAAATTTTCACTAAGATCAAGAAACAACACCGCGTTGGATCCAATATCTTCACCTGGGTTGCTGGTAATACTGCTTACATAACCTGCAATGAAAAAAAAGGAAATAACCACAAAAACGATCAGGGCAAGAAAACTTGCCAAAAATATTTTTAAAAAGCTGCGCATGCGCTTTCTTTTTTGATGAGTTTTAAATTA
>JBGPBW010000321.1:0-4696 GCA_041481385.1 Puia sp. | reverse complement strand
TTTCATCATTCCGTCAATTACCGGTCAGTCGTGATATTTGCAACAGCTGAGAAAATAGAGGACCCGAAAGATAAAAAAGATGCATTCGAATGGCTGACGAATAAAATGGTTCCGGCCAGCTGGGATTATTTAAGACCCGTAAAAGAAAACGAAATCAGCAAAACGATTGCGCTCGCGTTTCCGCTGCACGAGGCTTCAGCGAAAGTCAGATCGGGTATGCCGATCGATGATGAAGAAGACCTGGAATTACCCATTTGGTCGGGTTTGATTCCATTACAATCCGGCAGGCTCAAGCCCATTGCAGACTCTTTTAGCGGGGATATACCATTACCTCAACACTTATTATAATATTCATTTCAGCCTGATCAGCCCGCCAATTTCTGTCCGCCCGTCAATTTTTTTAGTCAATTTAATGAAAATCAAGATGTTCCGGAAAATGCTGGACCGATAGCTTAAATAAGCGAATAAGCATTGAACAATGGTGGGTATTGTACCGGGAAATCGGGAGGTCTACACCAGTTTTGGAACTTCTTCCAGAAGTTTACGGAGGAACTGGGTGGATTCATTCTTCTTCGAATTGACCATATCGTAGAGTGTAATTTTATCCAGCAGCTGGTCGACTGTAAACTGAATCATCTGCCACAGGGAGCGGGCTGAACAATCCACAGAATTGGTGCAGAGGTTTACAGATCCGGTATGCTGGCCACAAAAATCTTTGTCATAGAGCACGCCACCCAATGCTTTCAAAACATATTTAATTTTTATTTCCTTTGCGGGCTTGGCCAACACATAACCGCCTTTATATCCCGGTGTGCTGTTGATGAATCCCGCCAAACGCAGGGTGCGTGTCAGTTTGGCCACGTAGTGACTGCTCAGGGCTTCTGCCTTGCTGAGTTGCGGAATGCTCAAACCGTCTTCTGTTTCGCAAGCTGCGATCCGGATGAGCACGCGTAAACCAAATTCTTCCTGTGCAGTAATTTTCATAAAAATAATATCAAATGGTTAGCATCGTTTTTTAAATCATTCCGTTTATGCCTTAGGCCTTACGCCTTAAGATTTTTAAAGCCATCCCAGTTCCAGCTGAGCAACTTCCGACATGCGGCTTTTATCCCAGGGTGGCGTCCAGGTAACCGACACATGCACGTCATTCACACCTTCTATTTCCCTCAGTTTCTGATCCACTTCAACGGGCAGTGACTGGGCAGCCGGACAACCGGGTGCGGTCAGCGTCATAACAATCTGCACGTTGTTGATCGGTAATATATTGATTTCGTAAATCAATCCCAGTTCGTAAATACTCACAGGTATTTCCGGATCAAAAATAGTCTGCAGTTTTTCAATAATTTTTTCCCTCAGTTCTTCCATTACTTAATTTTTTGATGGAACGGGATCCTTTATTTTATATGCCAACGCATAATGTTTCATTTGTTTTACCATGTTCAGCAATCCGTTAGACCTGGTTTGTGCCAAGTGGGTAGTCATACCGATCTCCCGGATAAAATCCAATTTCGCGTCTATGATTTCGTCAGGTGTTTTTCCTGACAAAACCCGGATCAGCATGCTGATCAGTCCTTTTACGATCATCGCATCACTATCGGCATGATAGAACAATTTGCCATTTACGTAATCCGCTACCAACCATACGGAAGACTGGCAACCCCTTACACGGTTTTCATCCGTTTTATATTTCGGATCCAACACCGGAAGTCTTTTTCCCAGGTCAATAATATATTCATATTTATCATCCCAGGAATCAAAAAGAGCGAACTCTTCAATGATTTCCTTTTCTGTTTCCGTTATACTATGGTCCGGATTCATGTTAAGCCAAAATTTTTACAACCCTGTGCAAACCTTTCACCAACTCGTCAATCTCATGCCGGGTATTATAAACCGCAAAAGATGCCCTGGCAGTGCCCGGAATACAAAACCTGTTCATCAGGGGCTGGGCACAGTGGTGACCTGTTCTCACAGCAATACCGCGATTATCGAGCAAAATCCCGATGTCCTGCGGATGTGCTCCGTCAATAATAAAAGAAACCACACTCACTTTTTCCCTGGCCTGCCCAATGATATGCAGCCCCGGTATTTTAGATAATTCCAGTTGTGCATATTCCAGAAGATCCTGTTCATGCCGGCGAATTTTTTCCTTACCAATTGATCTTATGAATTCAATAGCGGACCTGAACGCGATGACGTCTGCGATATTGGGCGTACCGGCTTCAAATTTATAAGGCAGGTCGTTAAACGTCGTTTTTTCAAAATAAACTTCCCTGATCATTTCACCACCACCCTGGAAAGGGGGCATGGATTCCAATATTTCTTTACGTCCATATAAAACACCTACTCCGGTTGGTCCATAGAGTTTATGTGGAGAGAAGGCAAAGAAATCACAATCGAGATCCTGAACATCAATGTCCAGGTGTACGGCGGATTGTGCCCCGTCGACCATCACCAGTGCACCGGCCGCATGGGCGAGTGCCGTGATTTTTTTTACCGGATTTACGGTTCCCAGTGCATTCGATACATGTACTATGGAAACCAGCCGGGTTTTTGCCCCCAGCATTTTTTCGTATTCATCCATCAGCAATTCTCCTGCGTCGTTGACCGGAATAATTTTCAGAACAGCCTTTTTTTCCTCGCACAATAACTGCCAGGGAACAATATTCGAATGATGTTCCATGGTGCTGATTATGATTTCATCACCTGCGACTATGTTTTTCCTTCCCCAGGCGTAGGCCACCAGGTTAATACTTTCCGTGGTTCCTCTGGTGAAAATAATTTCTTCCCTGAAACGCGCACCGATAAAAGACTGAACGGTATCACGGGAGAGTTCATAGGCCGCTGTTGCCTCTTCGGCAAGCGTATGAATGCCGCGGTGAATATTGGCATTCTGGTTTGAATAATAATGAACCAGCGCCTCTATAACCTGCCGGGGTTTCTGGCTGGTCGCCGCATTGTCAAGATAGATCAGGGGCCTGCCCTTCACTTCCCTTTTTAAAATTGGAAATTCCTGCCTCACAGCAGCGATATCCAAAGGTTTAGGTATGGTGAGTGAATCATTCATGATAAGTCCTTTTCCAAACGCTGATTAATTAATTTCTCCACGTGTGCGCGCAGCGGTTCCGGCTTGATCTGTTCCAGAATATCGGCTGCATAGGCACTGAGTAAAAGATTACGGGCCGTTTTTTCCGAGATGCCCCTGGATTGTAAATAAAACAATCCTTCTTCGTTGAGACGTCCGACTGTACAGCCATGCGTGCACTTCACGTCATCGGCGAAAATTTCCAACTGTGGTTTGGTATTCACACTGCTGGAATCGGAGAGCAGGATATTTTTATTGCTTTGGTAGGCATTTGTTTTCTGGGCCGGCTGACGAACGAATATTTTACCATTGAATACACCAGTTGCCTGATCACCCAATATACCCTTATACAATTCATTACTCAGGCAGTTGGGTTTGATATTGTCCACGATCGTATGGTTGTCGATATGACTGCTGCCGGATTGAAAATACAACCCGTATAAATGGGCTTCACAATTTTTTGCGTCGAGCACCACGTTGAGATTATTACGTACCAGACCTCCGTTTAATGAAATAGTAACGGTATGAGAAAAACTTTTTCCGGTCTGCCGGATATGTGTGCTGCTGACCTGATTGGTATTGGGTCCGTCGTTTTGAATCTTATAATACTCCAGCCTGGTATCCGTTTCCATAATGATTTCCATAACCTGGTTGGTGAAGCTTTCATTCCTGCCCAGTGTGGCATAATTCTCAACAACCTGAACTTCGGCTCCTTCACTAACCATCATGAGGCTGCGTGGCTGGGATAAAATATTTACCGAACGTGCGTCGGTGATATGATAAATATATAAAGGGTGTTCAATGTGTTTTCCCCTGGTTATATGTATGTACACAGCACCGTGTACAAATGCCGTATTCAGGGCATGAATTCCGTCTTTAAGATAGTGGCTGCTGTCGCCAAGCCATTTGGAAACGGTTTCCTGGTATTCATTATTTGCCGCTTCTTCAAGCGCCATCACCTGTAAACCTGCGGACTGGATCCGGGAAAGTGAGAAGGAATAAAACCCATTCACAAACACCAGTTCATTGGCCTGTTGGTAACCCGGTAACCGCAGTGGGTTCAGGTCATCGGTCGTAATTGAACTTGTTAACGGATCGGCCGGCATCTGAAACTCCCTGTTGAATAATCCTGCAACACGGGTGTATTTCCATTCCTCATGTTTGGACCCCGGAATACCGATTTGGGCAAACGTATTAAAAGCATGTTGTCTCAGGGTGTCGAGACTGCCATGATCATCATGGGGCTGGATCTGATCAAATCTTTCTTTAAAATATGCGATCGTGTTCATCATGCGGAATTATTCACTGCCATTAAGCGGCTTCAACCGTGTTTTCGTTTTTTATAAAATCATAACCTCTTTCTTCAAGCTCCAGGGCGAGTTCCTTAGTCCCGGATTTTACAATCCTTCCGTTATATAAAACATGCACAAAATCGGGTACGATATAGTCCAGTAGACGCTGGTAATGTGTGACGACCAAAACAGCATTGTCCTTATTACGCAGTTTGTTTACACCATTTGAAACGGTACGGATGGCATCGATGTCCAGACCCGAATCTGTTTCATCGAGGATGGCGAGCCGGGGTTCCAGCATGGCCATCTGAAATATTTCATT
>JBGPBW010000320.1:0-4698 GCA_041481385.1 Puia sp. | reverse complement strand
ACCTGGTCGCAGATATCACAAATGGCTTGTTCGCAATCTTTCAATCTTGGCGGACAGTCATCCGGACAATCATTGGTATTACCCTGCGTATTCGATCCCTGCGTATAGGTGCCTGCCTTCGTGTTTGTGGTCCCGGGTGTTCCTGCGGGAGGAGTGCCATTGCCGTCTGCCGGTACGCAATCACAGGCAGGACAGCAAAGGAATTTGGTTGCATCATAATATCCTTCAAATGTGGCTCTTTCAAAATTTCTGCTCACGGCAGTCTGGGTAATGGTTTTTACTGAGTTCACAAGATCAGTCTGCAACGTATCTAAATCCGCCTTACGGGCTTTCATCGTATCACTGATCTGTTTTTCAAATGCAATCGACCTTGTGGAAAGATCTTTTTGCAACTGATCCAGAGAATCGATATTTGAAAATATTTGTATTCCGATTGTATCGGAGGAAGCCTGAAAAATGGAGTCGATATCCTGCGCCAGTCCCTTGGGCTTACAGATGAGTGTGGTGATATCCGTTCCGGCGTTTTTGCAGGCATCAATGGGAGGCGTCTGATCATTGCAATTTTCCGGACTCTTACCCGTAAGCGCCTTCACCTGGCTGATATTGCATTTGTCTTTATAACTGCTATCCAGTTTGCAGGCCGCGTCTTTGAGATCGCCGAACTTGGTTTTGAGGTCCTTCACCTGTTTGAATAAGTTGGTTAAAGTGGTGCCCAGCGTTTTGTTCCAGTCCCTAAGCTGGGCAACATTTGCTTTAACTGAATCATTCGTTTGTAATAATTCAGTGCCGGTGGTTATCTCAAAATTCCGGTAGCGCCGGTAACTTTTTTCTGTATTGAGAAAAATGCACCGCTTGTCTTTATAAATAGCATTTTCACAATCAAATTTGGTTTGCAATTTCACTACGGTACCTTCTTCTGCATATAAAGCAGTACAAAGCAGGGTGCGGTTGGCCGTAATACTCACCTGCGTCGCATTGTCTTTATCGGTACAATCATTGCACCCGCAGTCGCCGGTCTGACCGGTTTGTGTTCGGGTTTGTTGCATGGTGGACATTTTATTTATTTTATAAGGTTTAATAATTATGATTCACTGAGCATTTTGTGCATAAAGCGGAGAATGATGAATTCGGCCGGCCTTACGACGGCCATGCCGATCTCCACGATCATGCGCCCTTCGAACAGATCGAGCTCGGTCATGGTTTCACCGAGACCGATGTGTATGAAAAATGCTTCTTTAACAGAGGCTCCCATCAGCGCGCCCGATTTCCATTGCTGGGTGAGGTAATTCTGAATCATGGATTTCACGCGCACCCAGGTATTTTCGTCATTCGGCTCGAATACAAATTGCTCTGTCGCATTTTTTACGGACTCTTCCACCATAATAAAATACCGTCGCACGGGAATATATCTCCATTCGTTGTCGTTACCGGCGAGTGTTCTCGCGCCCCATACGATGGCGGCCCCGCGTCCGGGGAAGGACCTGATGACATTGATGGATTTTCCTGCGACATCATCTACATTCAGACCCTCCTGCTCCTGATTGGTGATCAGGTATTCCGGTTCGACGACGTTGGTGATATTTACATTCGCGGGTGCCTTCCATACGCCTCGCGTACTATCGACAAATGCATAGATGCCCATCATGGCTGATGAAGGCGGTAAAAGCATCTGGATATTGGAGACGGCGCTAACTGCCTGGAAGTATTTGGAATTGCTAATGGGTTTCAGTGCATCGAGGGTTGCTGCGCCGCCCGGGCCATTCACGAGCGTGATGGATGCATCGTTGTTGGTGGTCTGGTCGCCGGGCATGGCGTAGTTAAAATTCACCGAAGTACGAATGCGAGGGAAATACACAGCAGCATATTTCAGATCGGCGGGATCCGTACTGGTGAGGTTGTCCCGCAGAAACTGAACGTCCAGCGACCACACGTCAGCATTATTGGGATCATGGTATACATCCATCGCGGCGAAGCGGTCCTGCAGCAAAACACATTGCGCAATCGACTGTTCCTGCAAACTATAGTAGTCCGTTGCACTGCCGAGGTTCACCGCGTCGGGAAAAACGAGCAGGGTGACCTCATTGATTTTCGCGACCAGATCCAATCCCGCCGAAAGATCGGTGAGCATGATCACGCCGCCGGTGCTGGTATAATTTCCGACGGATGTAATCCAGCAGGGGCCGCCGCCGTTGGCAAAATACATCTGCATGGAATAGTGCATCAGGAATTTCGAACGCAGGGCCTCGTTAACCTGTCCGTTAATATCTGTTCGTGATCCTGAAGTGCTAAATACCACGGATAAACTTCCGGCCACCTCAGGACAGGGAAATCCGAAATACTGTTCATACTCGAGAAGTGATTCGATGCGCCAGGGCTTAAGCAGCAGATCGTCGGCCACCTTCCACTGGGCTTTCTCTGTGTAGCCGACAAATGAGGGGATTGCGGTTTCTACTGAAGCAATAGAGGGCGGGAGATGTGGAATCTCTTCGATATAGACCCCCGGTGTTTTGTATTCTGCCATAAAATGTATTTTTTTATTTTAGTGATGAAGGATTTTTTTAAGGAACGACCGGGAACAAATCCGATTCTGGTACAGGGATGTCAAAAAATATTCTCTGGAATTTGTCTTTTTTTATATCGTAGGATTTCGGATTGGGGAGGTATTTGGTTGGCCCGCCTCCTGTTTCCGGAACCAGGAAATAATATTTACAAAGCGGCACGGGTAAAAGGGAGATCAGCGCTTTGTCTTCCTTGACGAGAAAATTATTCAGCACAGGATTCAGTTTCAATTCTTTCCCGTTGGAATTCGTGTAACGGAAATTTCCGTAGCGGCTCTTGACGGGAATTTCAAAAACAGGCGCTTCTGTAAGGTTGCCGGCACCGTCCTGTCTTTTGATAAGGTAGCCGTCGTCTGCGATCAGGTTGAACTGCGGATTGGTGACCCGTGTTTTGAAATAAGCCATTCCCCAGTTGGAAATGGAATAACAATTGTTACTGAAAATGATATTCTTGTCCTCCGAATAGCCGTTGTTGCCGGTTGCCTGTAATGAAAATATTCCGGCAGGTAAAGAAACCGTGTCGGATAAAATCAGCCGGGCAGCTTTATCTGAGAAGTCGAGAAAAACTTTGTCGATTGGTTCGGTCTGGCTGAAGGAAAAAGTTTTTACCGGGTTTGAAGAAGAGTCGTTCAGCGTGATGTCTAATTGCGTGACCGGATTTTTTCCCGTGGGACGATAATAAAAGCTGAGGGGCAGGAGCATGCGGTCGTTCTCGTTGGCGAATGACTGCACGCTGGCTGTAATGGGCGTTGGCTTAAGTGTGCCGGCGCCATCATAAAAATATTCCTGCAATTTGCTGGAGCTGTCGATAGCCATCTGTCCCTGCTCATAAAAAAATCCGGCATCAAAAGGGGAAATGAAATTGACCAGGAATGGGAATTGCCGGGCATCGGGAATGTTTTCATTTGAAAATGTATACAGCGCAGGTATGGAGCGGGCGATCCTTTCATTGGAATAGATATCGGGCAGATTATTTTTTTTGATGAACAGAATGAATATTTCCGTCGGATCCGGGATCGGGTAAAAAGGTTCGTAAACCACCGACTGATCAGCCAATATAATTCTGTTCACGCGGATAAATACCCTGCATCCCCCATAAGAAGGGACGACTTTCAAACCATAATTCTGCATCGTTGACCGGAGTGATTCAGGGAAATCAAAACCGATATCCGTGTCCATGGCCGGCCTGTCCATTGCAAACAGCTGATCCAGCAGGTCCAGTCTTTTCAGGGGATCCGGTTCACCGAATAAATTGGTTCCGTCTTCCTTTGTGAGAAAATATTCATGCATCAGCTTGACTTCGAATAAGGTTTTATATATCAGGTCCATGACTTTAGTTATCGCTTTGTACCACGAGTTGTGTTTCTATTTCTTCGATCAGCGGAACTTCTCTTACCACAGCCCGGTCTGTGATGGCAACCAGTCTCAGTTTATACATGGCAAAAGGAACCTGTCTTCCCCCCAGTGATCCCCACAGGTGGTTGATTTGTTCAAACGTGAGCGTGTATAATTCGAGTGTGAATTTTAGATCTGAAATGGCGGACTGGCTGAGATCGAGTAAAGAGGCCGTGACCGCAGATGCAATGGAAAAAGAATTCCGGCTTTGTACGAACTGAATGATATAACTCAGTCTTCTTAAGGCAAGCTGGTAGTGATCACCGGAATAGTTGCAGGTGAACAGGACATATAAATTCAGACAGACCGGAGGATTTTGATACAAAGCGGTTCCGATGAATGGTCGCTTCAGAGCAGGTTGGTTTTTCAGGGCGCTTTCTTCTTCAATATTTACGAGCGTGAGCACGATATTTTCCGTCAGGGTGTTGCCGGAAGTGGTCTCCAGGAGTCCGATATTATCTATGACAACATTAGCCGGATCTTTTCCGGCCAAATAATTGACGAGCTCATTTCTGAGCAATAAAAGGGCAGTATCAATCATTTCAGAAGATTGAAGGAGGACAAAAAATTCCCGTGACGGAAAATTCCGTCAGGTAAAATGTAAAAATCAGAGCGGACTAGCGAATGGAAGAATTATTCAAAGGGTCGGAGGGGAATAGGGAAACTGAAACCTTAGCAGATCATCGTAAACAATAAATTACTAACTGATCCAAACTATCAAGTACGATATGAAAGTAATATTTTT
>JBGPBW010000319.1:0-4735 GCA_041481385.1 Puia sp. | reverse complement strand
TCACCCTCCCCAAAGGGACTCTTAACATTTGTGGCAAGTGGAATCAGCAAATAATCCCCATCCGTGAGATGGAGCATCTGTTCAGCAAAACTCCGCATCTCTGGAGTAGGCTTAAAACTATACCCTGAATCAGGCATAGCATCGAGATAAGCTTTTGTGTAGGCCTTAGCCCTTCCCCACTCTTTTACAAGGTCGCCAGGAGTTGCTTGTCCAAACGATAATGCTATATTGGCAAACAGGAATAGAAGAAACAGGAGGGTTGATCTGCATTTCATGATTGTGTGTTTTGGTTGCCCAGAATATCCAGGGCTGATTATTGACCTATTATTGATAAAGTTTTGTTTATGGTTCTCAAAAAGAAAATTTCTTGCCTTCTCCTAAACGTCATTGTATTTGCGGGTGTTTTTTACCTAATCGAGTTCCTTTGGTACATTAAAAGCGATCATTTAAATTTTTGGTTCTGGATTATAATCTTGAATTTAATTTTTGACATAATAATCCTAAGAGCCTTCAAATCACTTTCTGTAGGAATGATACTATTAACCTTAATAGAATTCATTTTATTAATGTATATAACGTTTCTGTTCGCGTACACCCACAATATTGGTAGTTTGCAAATATAATTCGTCTACTGCACCTACAAAGGGGTAATTCATCCAGGAATTCTACACGCGAAACTTTATACTGGCTGTGGGTAGTTGTCAACGATGACTACTTGTGCACCGAATTTGCTTGGAGTAAACTGATGATTCATTAACCGAAGAGTAGAAGACTTTCACTTTCAGGCGAATGAAGCAGCTAAAAGCTTCAAATCTTTCATAAAATGGTTCGAAATTTGTCCAATCCGGTTCACAAAGCCTTTTCGACGAAGTCGAAGAGGCGTTTTTGTGAATGAGCATTGAAAGCTTGCTTTCAAAAGCGAATGAATAAAAAGGCCGGACGCCGCGAAGTGGCGTAAAGGCTTTGAGTAAGCACCTCTCAGGAGTCTTTGGATCACCGCAGGTAATCCAATAAATTAGATTTGGGTTGCGCTCGGTAGCAACCGGATCTGCTTAAAAAATGATCGAAAGATTTCAATATTTTATTTTACCTGAATAAACTTTGGCATTGACATACCGGGGTTTTTCATGGGTATGTTTGCCTTTTTACTTCTGCAGCTTTAACTTAAAAGGATATTCATTTTAGTATTTAATACAAATTATCCGGAGGAAGCTAACAAAAGTTGCAAATAAACAGGTAAGTCCAATCATTTAAGGGGTTACAATCAAACATTCTACTAAACTCAATCATCAGATTGTATTTTCCGATTAGCCAACACTAAAAACAGAGCATAGTTTTAATACCGGAAACGTTTACTTAATTTATTAAACTAAGCCGTTATGAAAAAAAATATTTTTATGGGAAAGCTACTATTTCCATTGCTGGCGATATTATTATTCACCAGTTGTGAAAAACAAATCGCTACAGACAAAGCATCGGAAGAAATTGCCGTTGTTGCCGCAAATAAGCAAGCTAAAATCACCGTATGCCACTATGATGTGGTTACGGGTACTTCAAAGACGATTTTAGTCAGCCCAAATGCCTTGGCGGCACATCTAGCTCATGGAGATGTACAAGGCGATTGCTCGGCAGTTATTACTACTACTATTTGTGATCAGGTTTGGATGGTAAAAAATCTGGATGTAGATCATTACAGAAATGGGGACCCAATACCTCAAGTTACTGATCCTACTGAATGGGCGTCATTAACTACAGGAGCATGGTGCTATTATAATAATGATCCTGCAAATGGAAATCTCTATGGTAAATACTATAACTGGTATGCAGTTAACGATCCAAGGGGATTGGCCCCTGTTGGATGGCATGTTCCAAGTGATGCAGAATGGACATCGCTATCTAATTGTTTAGGCGGCTATGAGATAGCCGGAGGTAAAATGAAATCAACAGGTACGCTTGAAGACGGGACTGGTTTGTGGGTGAGCCCCAATACCGGAGCTACAAACAGCAGTGGATTCACTGGACTTCCCTTCGGCATTCGTACCGGTGGCATTGCGATTGACTTTTCTAGTTTTAATCGTGGTGCATATTGGTGGAGTTCTTCCGAGTTTTCAATAGACAGGGCCTGGAGCCGACAGGTATCTTTTCTTGAAACTATTTTAGATTGGGGAATAGGAATTACTGCAGGCGGGCCATCATTTACAAAACCGAATGGGATGTCTGTTCGTTGTCTAAAGGATTGACAATTTTTTTATTTGTCTATTCTCCCAGCGTGGCCAGATTATACCACCAGGGAAAGGGCTTTTTATTTCAAGAGTTCACCCTTAAAACAATAAAAACTGAGCGTTCTGAATACTTACAAGTCGTCTAAAGCCTGCTTTTTAAGGTTTAGCTTTAAATGATGCCGGTGTCAGTGGGGTATTGCCAATATATCTCCAGACTATTATTGTCAAATAAAACATGTTTGTTTAATTTGAAAAATTCAAAGTTTGCTAATTGAATTAGAATGTTTTATACCTAGACATTTGGCCACAATGAAAAAGACGCAACGCGTGAAGCGGCGTAAAGGCTTTGGGTAAGCACCTCGCAGGAATATGGAGATCATCCAAGCGAAGCGAGGATAATCCAATCCGGTTCACCCAATATAGGCGAGAATTTCAAGCGATTGAAGCCTTTTTAATTTTAAGTACTTGACATACATTTTGACATACTTTATTTCCATTAGATTTTAAATGTCAGCATTGTTTTAAACGGAAATATAGGTTCGAGTCCAAGCGGGATCACTTAAATATTTATAAACCGTTGATTGTCAACGCTTTTTTCTTTTAAAATAGGTATAGCCGCGAATGGAAAAACCTGCCTGCACTGAGAGAGAAAACCCACCGGAAAAAGAGGTAAAAGACTAAACTTAGAAGCCTAACGGTTCCCTTCAAACGATTAAATGCTTGCTGTCATGTGAGGATGCGGGGCGGGCAAGTGTGTTGAAGCCCTTGCGCCTTGTTGACGTACGGTGATTAGCGTGGTGCTATTATTTAATCAGTACCAAACCGGCTAAATTATTAAAAATGCTTGCATTTCAAATAATTGTAATTACATTCACGACAATATTTGTCATTTGCGTTTTTCGATTCCAATCTCCCTGGAAATTTTTCATACAACTCTTGTTTATTCTCCTCGCTGCCACATCCCTGTGGAACATAGTTTTTGGGAATGATGCAATTACCAGCCACGGCTTTATCTATTTAAGATGACCAATATCTACTGACAATACCAACGGTAATATAAATCTGTCAGCCCCTATTTTTTTTAACCATTAAAAAAAAAATTATGCAAACATCTTTCAAGGGTAACTATCTTAAGTTTATCCTGTTGTGCTTTATTATTGGATTCGCTTCCTGCAAAAAAGAAATAAATTCTACGGAAAACAGTAACGGGTTAACGGCTGACAACAGCACGCTTAGCAAAAAAATTAGCACAACATCGGCTACTATGTCGGTCATTACAACAGGTCTCAATCATCCAAGAGGATTAAAATTTGGACCAGATGGCAATTTATATGTTGCAGAAGCAGGTACAGGGCCCACTGCATTGTGTAGCACACAAAGTTGCGCTGATCTCCAACCGCATGTTTTCTCGCCTTATTTTGGCTGCCCTACCGGGGGACGCATATCCAGAATTGATCCATCAACAGGTGGCCGGGTAACTGTCGTTGATAATCTACCTACAAGCGCTGGAACGAATGCAGACGGAACTCAAGCAGATATATTCGGGCCGGCAGATGTGGGCTTCATCGGTAATACGCTGTATGTTCTCCAGGCAGGAGCAGGTTGTGGCCATGGAGTTCCATCTTCAACCAACGGCATATACCGGATTAATTCAGATGGAGGCCATACCCTGATCGCTGATTTGGGCTCATGGTCAGTAGCACATCCGGGTGCTCACAATGAGCCTGATGACTATACACCTGAAGGCAATTGGTATAGCATGGCGATTGCAGAAAATAATTTTTATGCATTGGAACCCAATCACGGCAATTTTGTAAAAATTGGTTTGAATGGAAGCATCCAGGAAGTGGTTGATATTTCTGCAAGTGAAGGACATATTGTTCCAACAGCAGTGGCTTATAAAGGCAATTTCTTTGTAGGCGATTTGGGCGTGTTTCCTATTACCGGTATTTCCAGCGTTTTTAAGATTACACCAAGTGGTATATTGAAAAAAATTGCCACAGGGTTTAGTACCATTGTAGGACTTGTGCCGGACAAAAACTCAAATATCTATGTGCTGGAAATGACTGCCAATAACCCTTTCCCAACTCCTGGGGCGGGTAGAATAAGAAGAATTAATGCCAATGGAACTGTAGATGATGTAATATCCGGCTTAAATTTTCCAACTGCAATGGCAATGGGACCTGATGGAAATTTGTATGTATCTGCCTGGGGATTTGGACCTCCATTAGGTCAGCTGGTAAAAGTAACATTGAATAATTTAAAACAGTAGCTCAAAAATTTAAGAATAGTTACATTCATTTAAATTTTGAGGAAAACGTTGTATAACTTGTTCTCTAGATATCGTACGACATAGAAACTAGAAAGACACTTCTAAAACGCCTTGTTTGTTCTAATTCTTTGAGCATTCTGCTGCTTTAAGTGTTGAATTAGAAGTCATCGTATGCTTCCATGTAATTTGACGTCTATTATCTGAAAAGATTCTTTCTGGCTTGTCGCTTATATCAGGAATT
>JBGPBW010000318.1:0-4747 GCA_041481385.1 Puia sp. | reverse complement strand
TACGGAACATACTACATTGCCGCTGAATAAAATAAGTTATATGGTTAATCTGGACATGATTGGCCGGCTGAACGACAGCACACATGTCCTCACGATAGGAGGTTATGGCACATCTCCGGAATGGCCAGACCTGATCAACAGCACACTTAACAAAAAGATTTTCACACTGAATATAGATTCAAGTGGCACTGGCCCCAGCGATCATACCTCATTCTACCTGAAAAAAATCCCGGTGCTGTTTTTCTTTACAGGTATTCACCCCGATTACCATAAACCTTCCGATCAGGCAGATAAAATTAATTATGTGGGTGAACTGCAGGTAATCCGGCTCGTATACGCGATTACGCAGAAGATGGACGGTATGAATAAACCCCCTTTTGCAAAAACCAGGGATCGGCAATTTGGTGTTTCACCCGCGTTCAATGTTACACTGGGCATCATGCCTGACTATAGTTTCCCGGGCAGCGGAGTACGCATTGATGCGATCAGCGAAGGCAGACCCGCTGAAATAGCCGGCTTAAAAACTGGCGATGTAATCGTCAAATTGGGAGAATTTGCCGTCATCTCTCTGCAAACGTATATGGAGGCGCTTTCAAAATTCAACCGGGGAGATCAGACGACGGTAGAATTTTTGCGGGGGCAGGAACAAATGAAAACATCAGTCCAATTCAAATAAAACATATTGAAGTCACTCAAACTGGATATGGAGAATATGGAGGGTGATTTTTTTGACGGCTCTCGCCTGCTCGGCATTGTAGCGCCGTTGAAGGGTTATCGTTTTTGCTGGCAACTGAACCGCCAGATGCGCCTGGACTTCAGAATCACCAATCAGATTGAAATACCCATGATCCGGAAAAAAAGACAGTATTATTTTACGGTATATGAATGCCCCGAACCAAATAAAACACTGGTTCATTATTTATATAATAATCAGAATGACGGGGAATTTCTATTGCCGGAATTCAGGCATCTTGATTTTTTCTGGTTGTTGAAAGGAGATGCCGTATCAGATGAATTGATGATTGAAATGATGGACGCGATCAAATCAATTACAGGCGTACAAATGGTTACTGAACTAACACATACCAAAATAAAACACCGGGAACACCTTATTTTTTAATGATTAATCATTAAGTTAGCTGTTCATACTGGCCAGGAACTCCTCGTTGCTCTTTGTTCCCCGCATGCGCTTCAGCAATTCATTCATAGCTTCTTCGGTATTCATATCATTCAGGTAAACACGCAGCAGATTCATGCGCTGAAGGATTTCACGTTCCAGCAGGAGATCATCCCGCCGTGTAGATGAGGCTACCAGATCAATGGCCGGAAAAATCCGGCGGTTGGCCAGTCTTCTGTCCAGTTGCAATTCCATATTACCGGTTCCCTTAAATTCTTCAAATATGACTTCGTCCATTTTGGAACCTGTATCGATCAGGGCTGTTGCAAGTATGGTGAGCGAACCACCGTTTTCAATTTTGCGGGCTGCACCAAAAAACTGTTTGGGCTTTTGCATGGCATTGGCTTCAACACCACCGCTCAACACCTTGCCTGATGCAGGGGCGACTGTATTGTGGGCCCTCGCGAGACGGGTTATTGAATCCAGGAGAATCACCACATCATGACCACATTCTACAAGTCGTTTGGCTTTTTGCAAAGCAACCGTAGAAACTTTTACATGTTTTTCAGCGGGCTCATCAAAAGTAGAAGCAATGACTTCCGCCCGAACGGAACGTTCCATATCAGTAACTTCTTCTGGTCGTTCGTCAACCAGCACAATCATCAGATAACATTCCGGATGATTTATAGCAATGGCGTTAGCTACTGCTTTGAGTAACATGGTCTTGCCCGTTTTCGGCTGCGACACAATCAATCCACGCTGTCCTTTGCCGATGGGTGTAAAGAGGTCGATTATGCGGGTTGAAAAATCAGATGGACTTACGAACAGGTTTAATTTTTCGAAAGGAAAAAGAGGTGTTAAATAATCGAAGGGAACCCGGTCCCTGACATCTTCAGGCGATTTGTTATTGATGGTTTCCACTTTGAGAAGTGCAAAGTATTTTTCCCCTTCTTTGGGAGGACGCACAGATCCATAAACAGTATCCCCGGTTTTTAAACCGAATAATTTTATTTGCGAAGGTGAAACATACACATCATCCGGAGAAGAAAGATAGTTGTAATCAGAACTGCGCAAAAAACCGTATCCGTCTGGCATCATTTCCAAAACACCCTCAGCTTGAATTACACCGTCAAATTCAATATTGAAAGTTTCGTTGCGTCGTTGCGGATAAACCTTTTGTTGTGCATCTCCGTTTCCCTGGCGACTTTGTTCCGGAGAAGATCCATTTTCTTCATTGTTGTTAGCCTGGTTAGCTTCGCCATTCTGATCTCCATCTGAACCCTCTCTTTCCTCTGTTTCTTCTACTGGTTCGGCACGACGCTGATGGATGGGTTCCGGCCTGGAATGTTGGTGCGGCTTGACGTATTCTGCTGGTGCAGTCGTTTCTTCGGCTACTTCATCTTCCTTTCTCCGCAGTTTTTTTACAACGGGTTTTTCGTCTTTCTTTTTAAGATCTTTTTTAGGTTCCGGTTTTTTTAGTTTCGGAGAAGGATCACCACTTTCCACAAAAGCTTCTTCACTTGAATTGGCCGTTGTTGTTTTTACAATGCGCTTGCGTTTTGGTTTATCATCATTATCTGTCGCGTCAGATTTTTCATTGGGCGTAAGCGCCTGTTTATCTAAAATCTTATATATGAGTTCCTGCTTATCTGATTTTTTAGCATTGGCGATCTTCAGCTGCTCAGCAATATCGAGAAGTTCGGGAACGAGCATGTCGTTTAGTTGGAGTATGTCGTACATAGTAAAGCTTGAGAATTACGGCAGTTAAAACTGACCAGTAGAAAAAGGATTTGTGATTGTATTTTGATTAAGGACGAGCGGAATGAGTAAAACTGACGGTTGCGAGCAAAAGATAAGAACGAATCAGCCTGATTCCGCTGCAATGATAATATAAAAACGGAAAATCTAAAAAAATATTTCAAGGATTATCTTTGCCCTCTTTAATCACCAGCAAGCTTAAAACAGCGGAATGTTCAATAAACGCATTAAAATCAAAGATGCCCTGGGAATGCCAGCGGGACAAGAGGAAATAACGGTAATGGGTTGGGTTAGAACGATGCGGAATAACCAGTTTATCGCCTTAAATGACGGATCCAGCAATGAAAACCTGCAATTGGTGCTTGAGTTGGGTCAATTTGATGAAAACCTGCTTAAAAAAATTACCACCGGCGCTTCCCTGCGTGCGGTTGGGAAATTGGTGAAATCTCCCGCGAAAGGACAACAAGTGGAATTGAAAGCAGAGGTTGTAGAGATCCTGGGTATGAGCGACGCTGATAAATTTCCGCTTCAGCCGAAAAAGCACAGCCTGGAATTTCTCCGTGAGATCGCCCACCTGCGTTTTCGAACAAATACCTTTGGATCGGTATTCCGTGTACGTCATGCACTGGCTTTCGCTGTTCATCAGTTTTTTAATGAAAGGGGTTTTGTTTATCTGCATACCCCCATTGTTACGGCATCTGATGCCGAAGGCGCGGGTGAAATGTTCCGGGTTACCACCCTGTCGTTCGACAAAACACCCCGGAAAGAAAATGGGGAAGTCGATTTCAGTGAAGATTTTTTTGGCAGGGCTACCAACCTGACGGTGAGCGGACAGCTGGAAGGAGAGCTCGCAGCCATGGGTTTTGCCGAAATTTATACGTTTGGACCCACGTTCAGGGCTGAAAATTCCAATACTGCCAGGCATCTCGCCGAGTTCTGGATGATTGAACCCGAAGTCGCTTTTAACGACCTGGAAGATAATATGAACCTGGCAGAGGCATTTGTCCGGTACCTGATCGCCTATGTTTTGAAGAACAACCGGGCAGATCTGGATTTCCTCGACCAGCGGCTGGCCGAGGAAGATAAGCAAAAACCTCAGGCAGAACGCAGTGAAACCGGCCTGATCGAAAAGCTGGAAGCCGTTGCCGGCCAGGATTTCGAAAGGATCACTTATACGGAAGCCATAGATATTCTCCTGCAGTCTTCTGCCTATAAAAAGAAGAAATTCAAATTCGATCTGTCCTGGGGCACAGACCTTCAAAGTGAACATGAACGCTGGCTGGTGGAAAAACATTTCAGGAAACCGGTAATCGTCACCAATTATCCAAAAGAAATCAAGGCTTTTTATATGAGACAGAATCCGGATGGCAAAACTGTTGCTGCCATGGACATCCTGGCACCGGGTATTGGAGAAATTGTAGGTGGCTCACAGCGTGAGGAAAGACTCGAAGTACTTGAACAACGCATGCGTGAAATGCAAATACCCATCGAACAAATGTGGTGGTACCTGGATACGCGCCGTTTTGGAACGGTACCCCATGCCGGATTCGGGCTGGGATTTGAACGCATGGTCCAATTTGTAACGGGTATGACCAATATCCGGGATGTTATCCCCTTTCCACGTACGCCGAAAAATGCAGAGTTTTAATCTGGATTTCCCTGGATATCGGCATTGCAGGGGAGCATTAATTAACGCTCTTTTTGCCGTTCATCATTTTTCACGAGCCGCTTTCAAAATTTCTTTTCTTGATATATTTTTGATTATCAGCGAATTGCGCAATTGGCACGGCCGACGATTCAACCGGGTGAGATCGCACGCGGTCACCGGGTAGGCCCGCGGCCGCGGTAAGCTGCGCGCCGCGGATGTCGTCG
>JBGPBW010000317.1:0-4781 GCA_041481385.1 Puia sp. | reverse complement strand
CAAGGCAAGTGGTTGTAATCCCTGAACAAGGCCTTGCGTAAAAGGCCTTTTACTATTATAAGGAAATACTCAGGCCGATGGCAGGGTAATGTTTCATCGCCAGCCCGGATTGATAAGGTTCGATTTTCAAACTCGCGGATATATCCATAGCTTTTCTTTTGTAATACCCGGCTCTGATGAAAATAGGGACACTGGTAATCACCATAGCGCCACCTGCAGCCATCAAAATCACACCTCCAAATTCATTGCCCATCTGATCCCATTCGTTCGCCTGGGCAGCATGTTCATATAATATTGTTCCGGTTACACCCATTGCTGTACCTATGCCGAGCAGAACCCAGGCCGTCGTATTGAGTTTACTCTGTTTTTCAAGATAGTATTCTTTTGAGTTCTGCTGGGGCATGTAAAACTTGTTTTTTTCTGTTGATGTTTTGGGGGTAGCGATATGCAGACTGTCCTGCGCCCGGCAAATGCCTGTGAGAATAATTAAGCTGATAGTAACTGAGAATAGTTGTTTCATTTTTCTGGTTTTTAGTTTGGTTGTTTAAGGTTTTGATGACGATGTAAATGTATTCCTGCTTATGAGTGGTTCATAATTGCTTTGTCCCGCTCGTGCCTCCTGACTGGTAAATGATGACATAAAATCCCGAAAACTCCGGGATTTTATGATCCTTTTTGCAAGGAATGCCTTTGTATTTCTGCTTATTTGTGCATTTTGCAAATGGAATTCAATGGATTTGCATTTATTACTTAAAAATATTTTAAAACTGACCGCGTTTGAACGTTCATTTCTTGGTAAATCAGCATTTCACCAGGGCTTTAATACAGTACAATATGGAAACGCTGTCCTGGAAACCGGATGCGAAAATTTAAGCGGACTACACGCGGAGTCCAAGCGCAGGTTATAAAATAATGTCTAATTTTAGAATGGCCTGATGGATTTTGATTCTTTCACGAATACTTTTACATGCGGCAATTTGTTGTTATCCTGATCTGTTGTTGTCTGACGGTTTGCCGGGTATCGGCCAAATCAAATCCACGCATTGCCATTGCGGGCCTGGGTATAGAATCCAGTACATTCTCACCCGCATTAACAAACGAAGAGGCATTCCACACAAAATACGGGGCCGATGTCTTTTTATTGTATCCTTTTTTATCCCCCGATTCATCGCTTCGCCGGCGGGCAACATGGATTCCGATCCTTGTCGGAAATTCGTTACCGGGGGGTGCCGTTACCCGTGCAGCCTATGAGTCGCTTGTGCAAAAGACGCTGGATTCCCTTCGCAAATATGGACCTTATGATGGTCTCTTTTTTGACATTCATGGTGCGATGAGTGTCGTAGGCCTCGATGACCCTGAGGGGGACTTCATTGTCAGGATCCGGAAAGTAATTGGAAAGGAAACGCTGATTTCAACTTCGATGGATCTGCATGGAAATGTTTCCTGGCGCCTGGCGGAAAATACGGATCTGATCACATGTTACCGGATGGCACCGCATGAGGATGCGATGGAAACGAGGGAACGGGCAGTGGAAAACCTGGTCAGCCGGATTGAATCCGGAAAGGGAAGACCTGCCTATAAGGTATGGATCCCGATACCTATATTATTGCCCGGTGAAAAAACCAGCACCAGAATAGAACCCGGGAAAAGTTTGTATAAAGCGGTGGCGCCGGCAGCTGTTCAAAAAGGAATTGTGGATGCGGCGATCTGGATCGGATATGCCTGGGCCGACGAGCCACGCAATCATGCGGTTGTTATGGTCACTGGTGATGACAAAACTTTGGTCATCCATACGGCAGAGGAACTGGCCCGTAGTTTTTGGTCAGCCCGATTTGCATTCGGATTCGTTGCGCCGACCGCAACACTGAAGGTCTGCCTGGACAGCGCATTGAAGAGCAATCAGCATCCTTTTTTTATCAGTGATATGGGCGACAATCCGACTGCCGGTGGTGCGGGAGACGTGAGCTGGACCCTGAAAGAAATACTATCGCGTCCTGAGTTTAAATCAGAAAATGGCCCCTCACTGATCTATGCATCCATTCCGGGACCTGATCTTGTGGGAAAAGCCGTGTACGCGGGAGTAGGTGCAACCGTGCAAGGTTGGGCAGGTGCGATGGTAGATGCCCGTTACGCTCCCCCCTTGTTGATTTCTGGTAAGGTCAAATCGATTGTGTATGGCGATCAGGACGCGGAAATTGAAGTGGTCGTTCAGGTTGGATCGGTGTATGTAATCGTTACGCAGAAACGGAAACCTTACCACCGTGAAATTGATTTTACCAGGCTGGGTCTTAATCCCCGCAAGACAGATATCGTTGTTGTTAAAATCGGGTATCTGCAGCCTGAACTCTACGCTATGAAATCCGGATGGATCATGGCGCTGACCCCGGGTGGTGTAGATCAGGATCTGGAACGCCTTCCATATAAAAGAATAGAAAGACCTATGTATCCATTCGATAAGAATATGCCGGATCCGGATCTTTCAGCCCGGATAGTGACTTCTTCTGATAAGGCCCAATGATTTATTATGTATGAAGGATTTTCTCCATTCCCGGAACTGAAAACCTCACGTCTTCTTTTAAGGAAGTTATCCGATTCCGACGAAGGGGAAATTCTCTTTCTGCGTTCGGATCCTGGTTTAAACAAATATATACACAGGCAAAAAATGAAACTTCCCGAAGAAGCCAGGGAATTTATTTTAAGAATAGACAGGGACGTATCGGACGAGCGATGTTTATATTGGGCAATTTCGGCAGCAGACAATCCTAAATTAATCGGCGTTATTTGTTTGTGGAATTTTAGTGAGGATCACCGGATTGCTGAATTGGGATATGAGCTGATGCCGGTATTTCAAAAACAGGGAATCATGCAGGAGGCTGTATCAAGCGTTTTGCGATATGGATTTGAACAAATTTCCCTGGAAAAAATTGAAGCATTCACAAATAAGAAAAACAAAAACTCCATCAGGCTACTGAAAAAAAACGGTTTCAGATTATTACCCCGGAGAACCGACCCAAACAACGCATCAAATATTATTTTTTCATTAAGCAGGAACGCATTCGAATAATTCCGCTTGGGTTAACCTTCACCTTTCCTACACCGAATTCAGCCGGTTATCATATTTATAGAATATTTAAACTACGAAATATTTCTTTCTTCAGGAAGAGGCTCTATATTCATTCCGTATTTGTAAGGAAGGCGTTCCTTCTTATTCAAAGCACCTCCAAAACCTGTTCATGAAAATCTTATCCCTGACGACACTACTATCCTGGCTTTTGTGTCATGTAACAGCACAAACCAATCACCCGGTCATTAACCTGAAGGGAATCATCGTTGATTCGACTAATGGGAAACCCCTGGCTTATGCCACCCTGCTTCTGCAAAATGCGAAGACCAAGGCACCGGCGAAAAATTTCATTGCAAAAGATGATGGCAGTTTTGAAATGTCTGTCGTGGACAGTGCGGATTATTTGATGGTCATGGCTTTTACAGGTTTTGACAATAAAACCATAACAATCAGCCGGGGTAAATCAGCCGACCTGGGAACAATTTCGTTAACACCATCCGGAAAACAGATGAAGGAAGTTACGGTAGTCGCCGTTAAACCCCTGATCAAACGAGATCTGGATGGTATCAGCTATGATGTGGCTGCAGATCCGGAAACGCCTGTACTGAGTGTTCTGGACATGATGCGCAAAGTTCCGCTGCTTTCTGTGGACGGGAACGATAATATCAAACTCAAGGGGAAGACCAATTACAAAATTCTTATTAATGGAAAGGAATCGGCACTCATGGCCAAGAACCCCTCAGATGTATTGCGTTCGATGCCGGCGACAAATATCGAGCGGATCGAAGTGATTACAACACCACCTGCAAAATACGACGCCGAAGGACTGGCAGGTATTATCAATATTATTACTAAAAAGAAAATAGACGAGGGATACAATATCGGGTTGAATGGTCGCCTGAATACGGTGTGGGGGCCTGGTGTTAACCTGAATGGTACGTATAAGAAAGGAAAATTCGGTTTTTCCGGATATGTGGGATATGGGGTGCGTCATCAGCAGACTAATGGCATTGGTGGTCAACAAAATTTTTTCTCCGATAATTCGAGCATTTACCAACAAGGTACCAATACTGTTTCAGCGCATAATACTTATGGCAATGCAGAATTGAGTTTTGAAATAGACAGCCTGAATCTGCTGACCGGTTCTTTCGAATTTTACACCGGAAACTATAGCCAGTATGGTAACCAGCTTTCAAATGCTTATGATGGCAGCAATACGCTTTTCCAGACCTATCGCCTGATGAGTGATGCCAGCAATGATTTTGGAGGTATGGATGCGTCGCTTAACTACCAGCTTGGATTTAAGAAAGACAAAAACCGCCTGCTGACTTTGTCCTATAAATATAGCTATTCTCCCAACACCCAGAATATCAATAACACCATTACTGATACATTCAATTTTTATCTGCCGGATTATCTTCAGTATAATCACGCCGGTAACAGGGAACATACCATACAGGTGGACTACGTGCATCCGTTTAAGACCTTTAACCTGGAAGCAGGAGCGAAAACGATTCTCAGGAACAATTTCAGCAATTTCGAGACCAGCAATTATGACTCGGCCACTAAGAATTATCAAATCATCCCCACCCAGACCAATGATTTTAATTATAACCAGGACATTTACAGTATCTATAATTCTTATTCGGCGAAATGGGCTAAATGGAATGCCAAGGCGGGTTTACGGTTAGAACATACCATGATACGCGCAGATTTT
>JBGPBW010000316.1:0-4807 GCA_041481385.1 Puia sp. | reverse complement strand
TGTTATCGAAAAAAGATTCATTATCACCATTCACATCAAATTTGAGAACTTTTGCTACTGTATATTTTGGGTATTGAAGTACAATATTTGTTTGTGCACTCACAGGTAAATCGCTAAATGATGCATTGTGAAGGGTACCTACCAGCTGACTATTAAAATCGTAGTAAGCCGTCACTCTTATGCCATTCAGCGTATAGGACACTTCATCGAAGTATTTCGTTTTCTCAAACTGAATATTCGTAGCATCTGGAAAATCGGTGGCAAACTGGTTCTCTGTAAATACACTTACTGCACCCCGATTTTTCCCCACTTCTTCTTTTTGATTTTCATTCGGGTTATCTGTGTTTATTGACTTCACCGCCTTTACGTTGATGTCATCAATATTATACTGCGCATAAGTCGCGGTAACCGCAGTAACCATTAAAATACCTGTTGTTAAAAATAACTTTTTCATTTTTTCTGTTTTATTGTTTGTAATTATTTAGGATGCAAACCTATATTTATAAGAAGTTTTTTAAATGGGCGAATCGGTCAACGGGCGATATGTATCGTCAGACGAGGCATACCTGGCTACAGCAAAAGCGTCGATTGATTTTGACGCTTGAACGACAGTTCCTGCCATTTAATCGTTTAGTGGAAGGCGATGAAGATCCCACAGATATCTTCGCTGCGGAAATCGACTGAACGATTTCTCATAAGCAGTTAAGGTTACGGGCTGCATTTCTATGTGGCCCTATTTTAAAAATTTAAAAAAGACAGAATTGGCACCGATGGCGGTGGGGGTGGCGGTGGAAAAAGAAAGATTGTTTTCCTGGATTCCTGCTAATTTTACCCAAATTAACCTATCGTTTCAACAAGCTGAAAAAGTGACGAAGCTGTCGATCAGGAAATCCATTTTGACCGATCTTAAATCAATAGGAGATAACTTCTCTGTTTTGAAGATCAGGGGAATCAGGATCTACATGACAGGTCAGGTGTTTAATTTATTGGGCGACTGGATGCAGCAAACAGCACAGGCCTGGCTGGTATGGGAGCTTTCGCATAAAGCGACTGCCTTAGGATTAGTTGCCTTTCTATCCCAAATTCCCTATTTCATATTTGGGCCATGGGTAGGCATTTTCGCAGATAAATATGACCGGAGGAAAATTCTTTTGATAACCCAGATCATTTCGATGGCGCTTGCCATCATACTGGCATTACTGATACAGACAAACAGAGTCACATTACAGAGTGTTTACCTCCTCGCCTTTCTTCTGGGAACCGTTACGGCCTTTAACGTAACGGCTGAACAGGCTTTTATTGGGAGTATCGCAGGGCCGGGAAATATCAAAAAGGCAGTCGCGCTGAACAATACCGTTAACCAGCTAACCCGCCTGGTCGGTCCTGCGATAGCCGGATCGCTGATCGCTTTCCTGGGACTTGCGCCTGCTTTTTGGCTGAATGCCTTAAGTATTTTCGTATCTATTGTGTGCATATTTTTGATTCATACATCCCCGGAAATAAATAAAAGTGATGGCAACGGTCTTAAGCAATTTGTAGAAGGAATCAAATATTTGATACAGCAGAAATTACTAAGGTTAATCATATTTTTTGGTGCCATCCAGGCATTCTTCGGCATGTCAATCGTCCAACTGCTGCCGGCTTTTTCATCCGTAATTTTGAAAGGTAATGCTCAAACACTCGGCCACTTATATGGTGCTGCCGGTGCGGGTGCCCTGGTTGGAATTGTTATAGTACTCCCTTTTGTTCAGAAAATCAAACGATCCTGTTTAGCCATAGGGGGCTCCGTTATCTGGTCCGGGTGCTGGTACATCCTGTTCTCTTTTTGTTCATCCCTGCCACTTGCCATGTTGTGCCAGTTCATGGCCAGCCTTGGAGCTTCAAACGTGCTTACCCTGTCTTTGGGATTAGCTCAGGAACTGACCCTAGTTCATTTGCGTGCACGCATATTAAGTACTTTTATGATGGTAATTTTTGGATTGCAACCCATTGCGTCTTGGTTAGTAGGGCTTTCCGCTGACAAATTCGGAATTCACACGGTAATGCTGGTGAACGGATCTCTGATGATCATACTTACTTCCGCCCTTCTCACCCTTCCATCCTTAATAAAACTAAAAATTGAAATTTCAGAACCGGCAGGAGGAAAACATCAATTTTTAATTCCAATTAAATAAAAATAATGTTCTGGTTCCTTACAATAGCCAGCCATGCAACGAGATATATGAATTAACAATATCAAATCGCCTTGAATGCACTTACAATGATTTTTGTAATATCTGCCACAACTGCAAGAAAGAAAGCAGGGATCGTTATTTTAGTCGGCATTGCCGTTAGGTTTGCCACCAAATTCACTTCCATTGCAACAAGAGCAAACATGATCAGGAACAGATCTGCTCCTGATAAAGATATCATCAATACAGTAAGGGGCGTAAAGAAGCATCCAAATCCAAGAAGGCTGATGCCCTGCCACTCAAGACGGTTTTCCTGCTGATCAGAACTCCAATCTAAAAATCGATTTATCAGGGAAAGAAGAGATCCCCTGCTTTCATGAGAAACAAGTATCGGGTGACTAATTGTAGTTGACATTTTAACGTAATTTTTTGTTTATATTTTTCGTTCTGAGTTTTCACATAGTTGAATATTATTGTCGATAGCCTGGATGTAAAACCAGGTCCTCTTTTATTAATTTTCATCCGTTTGGTTCGATGTTTTTAGTTTCTTCACACTTTTTTTGGTAAACACCACGACCGGGTTATAAACAGGCTTGATACTTTTTAAATAGGCGTAAATAGCTTTTAAATCCTTTTCAGTCATAGCGTCATAATCAGACCAGGGCATCAATGAATTATAAGAATTTAGCGATACCTTATAAATGGCTCCGCTGTCCCGGAAGCTTTTAAATTTTTTAACGAAGGCCTCTTCCGTCCAGCTTGCGAGCCCGCTTTCATCAGGGGTGAGATTGGCAGAGTGTACAAAGCCCCCGGTTGGCAATGGAAATTCCAGACCACCGCTGAGCAATCTGCTGGTATCATTAATTTCCAGCCATTTTTTAGGCGTATGACAATCGTTGCAAGAAGCAATGGTCACCAGATAGTATCCGGAGTCAATGGCCGTTTTCAAACTATCGAGGTAAATTGGTTTTACATCCCTGGAAATGGTCCGGTTATACAGGCTGTGAAAAAAATTAATTTGGGTTATCCCAGCCGGAGTATTTTTTATCGGCGGCAATGTTCTGATATACGCTATGATCGCCTTCGCATCCGAAGGATCGAGGTGGGAAAAATTTTGAAAAGGCATTGCATGGTTAATTGTTTTCCCATCCTTGTCAATACCTGTTGTTAATAAACGGTACACTTCCCCATCGCTCCAGCTGCCCAGGTTAGCAGGCGTAATATTGGGTGTAAAACTTTCACCGGGAAAGGTATATCCAAGTTTTTGCGAAAGAAAAGGGCCTCCCGATCCTTTCTGGTCTTCGACAAATGGCCATGAAAAATAATTGACGTTACGCGTACTGTGGCAATCTACGCATATGGACACATGTTCTGCCAGGTATTCTCCACGTTTAAGTAAACTGCTGTCCTGATGATTTATTCCTATTTCCGGAACGGGAGGAATTTTGGGAAGTGCATAACGAATATATAAATAAGTAATTCCGGTTAGCACTATCATGATCAGCAGGGCAATGGGTAATATTTTTTTCCAAAATCTCCATACCAGATATTTATTAAAAATCAATTCCATCAACCGCAAAAAACGACTTTGATCAATGGCTGCCTGAAATTGCTTCTGCTTCAAAAACCGCAGGTCATTACGAATAGTAATCAGAGCCGCCAGGAAAATGATCACAAAAAAAATGAGCAGAAAATACATACCATTTGATTTAGAGTAATTGTCTGAAATCAGATGTCAGAATAATCAGTTGGCCGCACAAAAATGATATCAGCATGCTGTACATTTTTTTGGTATAACGGCATTGAGGTTAATTTTTTCCATTGGGGATCATCTGAAAATGCCTTCCAGTGTTTTTCACGTTCTTCCATATTATCGAACGTTGTCATGTACATCAGATTGGGCATCCTGGGTCCGGCTACCACTTCACTATAAAAAACAGCGTTAAAACCCAATCGCTTAAACAGCCCTATTTCATCACCATCATTGAACATATTTACCTTATTCTGAAATATTTTTTCGGTGGCACTTTCGTAGCTGCGCAGTTCATAAATTCTTTCATTCTTTGCAGACCTGAGTCCGGGCAATTGCATCCGCGGAGCCATGGGAAATGCATATAAAAGGATCGTTTCAATCCGGGTATAAGGCGGTGAGGAAAAAACAGCATTGATGTATTCAGAGCCGGCAGCCTGATAAGCTTTATCTTTTTGCAGTTGCTCATTTAATTGCCGGACTTCTCCTGCTGAATTGAAAGGAATAAAGACATAGATTTTTTTATCGGAAACTGTATCATTGGCAAGTGATTTAAATACTCCGGCGGAAACAATT
Organism: Puia sp.; assembly: GCA_041481385.1. Taxonomy (GTDB): domain Bacteria; phylum Bacteroidota; class Bacteroidia; order Chitinophagales; family Chitinophagaceae; genus Puia. The sequence continues at coordinate 310 of JBGPBW010000316.1, read as the reverse complement.
TTCATCCTGTGTAAGGCGGGCAGCAATGCGTCCGAAAAATAGTGATCGAGAACTTTTTCCTGCACACTATCTTTAAAATGATAAATACTCAGCGTGTAATACTGTTGCATGGGCGCCGAAGCATAAACAAAATGGACAGATTGCATCAGTACAACTACGATAAACAAACGAAATGTAACTTTGTAATTTTTCATGTATGTGGTTTTTTAGAAAATAATTATTAATAGGCAGCATTAAGCCTCAAGCCTCAAGCCTCACGCCTCATGCTTCAAGCCTCACGCCTCACGCCTCATGCCTCAAGCCTCAAGCT
>JBGPBW010000315.1:0-4826 GCA_041481385.1 Puia sp. | reverse complement strand
CTTTCAGGCGGCGATAATATTTATAAGGAGATGAACAGGCAATTTTATTACAAGCCACAACGGATATACTTTTCTGCAGCAGGTTTTCATAACCGAGGGCTACTTCCTTATTGGCAGTTACATCCACAAAAACAGAATTGCGCAGGTTTTTGGAATGAATGATTCTCAGGAAATCGCGCAGGTGCATGGGATCTCCTTTTTCCAGCGCTTCAGACCAGTTGTTCAAATCAATTCCTTCTTCCTGCACAAGCATAAGGCGGCTGTTGGCCAGACCTATAACGCGCACCTGCAACCGAAGCTGGTCGAGCAGGAAATGTTTTTGCTGCGCCAGTTGCTGCAGCAGTCTTTTACCCACATTACCCGTGCCGGTAATAAATAAATTCAATTGCTTATAGGTGGCTTCGAAAAATTCTTCGTGTAAAACATTCACTGCTTTCTTGACATCTTTGGTCGAGATCACTGCTGAAATATTCCTTTCCGAAGATCCCTGTGCAATGGCCCGCACGTTAATGCCATTTCTGCCCAGCACACCGAATAATTTTCCGCTAATGCCCGGATGGCTCTTCATATTATCACCCACGAGGGCCACAATGGCCAGCTCTTCTTCAACAATCAGCGGCAACACGGTACCGGCCTGGATTTCAGGCGCAAACGCTTCATCAATGGAGAACTTTGCAATGGCAGCCTGCGAACTGTCTACGCCCACACAAATCGAATGTTCAGAGGAAGCCTGGGTGATCAGGATGACATTGATCTGCTGTCCTGATAAAGCTTCAAATAATCTTTTGGAGAAACCGGGTATGCCGATCATTCCGCTTCCTTCCAGGCTCAGCAGGGCAATCCGGTGAATGCTGGAAATACCCCTGATGATGCTGCCCATTGATGTGGAGACTCTTTCAATCAGGGTGCCGGGATCAGCAGGTGCAAAAGTGTTTTTGATCCATACCGGTATGTTTTTATTCATTACCGGTTGCAAAGTGGGCGGATAAATTACTTTGGCACCGAAATGTGATAACTCCATAGCCTCCTGATATGAGATATCCGGGATAACCCGTGCATTACTCACCAGTCGCGGATCGGCCGTCATCATTCCGGAAACGTCGGTCCAGATTTCAATTTTTTTACAGTTTAGGATACTGCCAAAAATGGCGGCCGTATAATCACTTCCTCCTCTGCCCAATGTAGTGGTAATCCCTTGTGCATCGGCGGCAATAAATCCGGGTACGATATAACATGAAGCGGTCGAAGCCTGAAAATACAGGTCAGTCTTTTTTCTGGTTATTTGAAAATCAACCAGGGCATGGCCAAACTTTGAGTCCGTTACAATCAGGTCCCTGGAGTCTTTCCAGGTGTTTGGCGTCTCCAGCGCCGTGAGACCTGCCGACATAATTCTGGACGAAAGTATTTCACCAAAACTCAGTACACAATCCTTTGTCCGTGTAGAGAGTTCCCGCAGCAGAAAAATCCCTTTGAAAATATCTTCCAGCTCATTACAGGTCTTCTTGACCATACTGAGAATGCTGCTCTGAGCCGTAACCGGAATCAGTTCGCGGACGGCATCCAGGTGCCTTTGCTCAATATGTTTCAGGGAGTCGGCATAGGACTCATCGCCGGAAGCGGCAGCTGTTGCGCAGTGCAATAAATTATCCGTGATTCCTCCAAGCGCAGAAACCACAACGATGGTTTTGTCCTGACCAATGGCCTGGCGAATAATGGCCATACACTTGCTGATGTTCGCGGCATTGGCTACCGAGGAGCCACCAAACTTAAGAACCTGCATATAATAGAATTTGAAAAAAAGAAAAATTGAAAAAGAAAGCTGTTTTGTAAGCAGCCTGAGCCCGGAAATGATATTTGATCGTATAACCCCTAAAGGGTCGTTGTGGTAATGGCAATGCTGGCACCGGTTGCGCGGATGATAACGGGAATATTGTTAATATGATGGACCGGATGATTCATTGAGAAAAGAGAAGCAAAGCTAATGAATTATATTAATGAAAATGAAACAAATCATGATATTTTATACTATATCGGTGGAATTTCCCGAATTGTTTTGATTTACTGCTTATATATTGTTCGATTTGTTGAATGAATTTTAAATTCGCTTATGAGTAACCAATCGACTGGATTGCAGGAATTCAAAAACCTGGTGGGTATCAAGTTTCAGTTGTATAATAGCCTGTTTACCTCACTGCCCTTTCACCGGATTGAAAAAACAGGTATTTTCCTATCCCTGCTGCTCACCTATTGCGAAGAAGGGTATCATAAAAAAATGAGCCCGGTTCAGATTATCGAAGAATTTTTCAGCAAACATAATCCTGAGGGGACCGACAGAGAAAAATCAGATCTTCTTTTCCGGTTCGTACAGTATGTGGAAAGGCAGGTGGTGCTATTCGATGCCCTCGAAGACGCGGCTTTCACCAGTGTGAACGATATGGGAGGACCCGGTTCCCTGAAACAATTGTCTTCCGAAGTCATTCAATACGACAAGGAGAATGAGTTGAAAGAAAAACTGGAAGATTACGCCGTGCGATTGGTGTTAACCGCCCACCCGACTCAGTTTTATCCGGGACCTGTTCTGGGTATCATCAATGATCTTTCACGCGCCGTGATTCAAAACAATGCCGGCGAGATCAACACGTTCATGCAGCAACTGGGCAAAACGCCTTTCCTGAATAAACAAAAACCGACTCCTTATGATGAAGCCGTCAGCCTGATCTGGTATCTGGAAAATGTTTTTTATCATGCAGCCGGAAAAATTTTATCGTCTCTGAAATCGCAGTTTCCCAATGCCGTAAGCGACCGTAATCCGGTAATCCAGATGGGTTTCTGGCCGGGCGGGGATCGTGATGGCAATCCTTTTGTCAAGACGGATACAACAGTTAGAGTAGCCGAATCATTGCGGCATGCGTTGCTGCGCTGTTATTATTTTGATGTTCGCCGGCTCAAAAGGCGCCTGACTTTTAAGGAGGTTGACCTGATCATCGCCGACTGGGAAGAGAAATTGTATCGGGAACTTTTCGAGCCGGATCCGGAAATCCCTTTCCATTTCCCGGATATGCTGAAAGCTATGCTCAAGATCAGAGAAGTGCTCATTTACCAGAACAATGGATTATTCCTGAACCTGGTGGACAATTTTATCAGCAAGATGCGCATATTCGGGCTTCATTTTGCCACGCTCGATCTGCGTCAGGAAAGTTCCGTACATGAAAAAGTATTGAAAAACATTCAGGAACGCGAGAACATATTTCCCGAACACTATGACTCCCTCGATGAAAAAGAAAAAATAAAATTACTTGCCCATCTGAAAGCCATCCCAAAGACGCCATTTTCTGATGAACTGACGGAAGATTCACTGGCCAGTGTGCGTGCCGTTAAAATCATTCAGGAAAAAAACGGGGAGGCGGGATGCAACCGGTATATTATCAGTCAGTGCAACAGCGCCAGGAATGTTATGGAAGTCTATGCCCTCTTTCTGCTTGGAGGATGGAAAAAGGATCAGGTTCACGCAGACATCATTCCGCTATTTGAAACCGTGGATGATCTGCAACATGCAGCCGGAATCATGTCCACGCTGTATACCCAGCCTGAGTACCGCGCACACCTGAAACGAAGAAACGAAACCCAAATCATTATGGTTGGTTTTTCTGACGGGACCAAAGACGGCGGTTACCTGATGGCTAATTGGGGAATATATAAAGCAAAGGAAGAACTCACACGTATATCAGAAGAACATGGTGTGCGGGTCGTATTTTTCGATGGACGAGGCGGCCCTCCTGCAAGAGGTGGAGGTAAAACACACCGTTTTTATTCTTCACTGGGAAAAAATATCGCCAACAAAGAGATACAACTTACCGTACAGGGACAAACCGTCAGTTCAAATTTCGGCACAGTGGACTCTGCCCAATTTAATATTGAGCAATTGGTACATGCGGGTATTGCGAACGACCTGTTTTCAGCACGCAAGGTAACTTTGAGCGAAGACGAAGAACACCTGTTATCGGAAATGGCGGAAATCAGTTACGATGCATACGCAGAATTAAGAGATCACGATTATTTTACAGAATACCTGAGTGAAGTCAGTCCGCTCCAGTTCTATGGTGAAACCAATATTGGGAGCCGTCCCAGCAAAAGGAAAAATTCGGAGAAACTGGAATTGAAAGATCTGCGCGCAATTCCCTTCGTTGGAGCTTTCAGCCAGATAAAACAAAATGTGACCGGTTACTATGGTGTGGGATCTGCCCTGCAGGAAATGGAGAAAAAAGGAAAATGGAAACAGGTAAAGAATCTGTATAATAATTCCCCCTATTTCAAGACCCTGCTGGATAACAGTGAGATGGCTATGAAAAAATGTTTTTTCCCACTGACTGAAATCTTTTCAAAACATCCGAAATACGGCAAAATCTGGATGTTGATCTACAACGAATTTGAACTGACAAAGAAATACTTATTCAAACTGTCTGGAAAACAGGAACTTATGTCGGATTATCCCATTGAACAGCTGTCCATACAGATGAGGGAACGGATTGTGCTCCCCTTAAGCACCATTCAACAGTTTGCCATCGTCAGGTACTGGGAGGCTGAAAAATCAGGTTCTGCCATGAAGAAAATCTACGAAAAACTGATTATTCGTTGTTCTTTCGGAATTATCAATGCCGCCAGGAACTCAGCCTGATGATTTTACCTACTTTCGTGGTATAGATCTTGCTCTGAATCCTTCCTATTGACATACTTATAGGATTTATATTGTTAACCGCTTTATAATGATCAGACGCATTTTAAGCAATTTGTACTTTCTCACTTTTCTGAACGGTTTTTTACTGGCT
>JBGPBW010000314.1:0-4854 GCA_041481385.1 Puia sp. | reverse complement strand
ATTCAAAATAAAAATAAAAGACTCCCATACATTGTACCCCATGATGCGGCTGGCGCTGTTCAGAAAAAACATGTTCCGGTTCGACATAAAAAGACCTCCCGCCACCACGGCCAGTATACCCGAGCTGTGTATTTGTTCACCCACCCAATACATAAAATAAGGTTCGATGATGGTAAAGGCGATGTCGGAAGAGGCGTCCGTAGGCAGGATCTTGTGCATCTTGACAAAAAACCATCCCAGCAGCAGTCCCGCGCCCAGTCCGCCGATGATCATCCACACGAAACTCAGGGCCGCCTGCTGCCAGATAAATTGTCCGGTTCCGATGGCGACCAATGCAAACCGGAATATGATCAGGGATGAAGCGTCGTTCAGCAGGCTTTCCCCTTCGAGAATGGTGGAGGTCGATTTAGGAATTTTTACAAATTTCGTGATGGCGCTTGCGCTCACGGCATCCGGAGGTGAAACAATACCACCCAATAGAAATCCCAGGGCAATGGAGAAGCCGGGAATATATTGGTTGGCCACTACTGCCACCGCCAGCGCTGTAAATAAAACGACCAGGAAGGCGAAGCTGCTGATGATCCGCCACCATTTTTTCATTTCTTTGAAAGAAATATTCCAGGCAGCTTCAAATAACAGCGGGGGCAGCACGATGAAAAAGATCAGATCGGGGTTCACCCGGATCGCGGGCAGGCCGGGAATAAAACTGATCAACAGTCCCGCCACCACCAGCACGATCGGGTAGGCCACCCGTAGTTTAGACGCCAGCATTTCCAGCAGCACAATGGCTGCGATCATCGCCAGTAAGAATGGTAAGATGCCGTGCATGAGGGCGGTTAATTTCCTTACAAGATTAAGTATTTGTCGTTACACTGCATCAAGGGGTCGATATTCACTTATTCTCGTTCAGCGTTACGCGTTAAGCGTTACTACACAAATATGCGGTCATGTTATAAAGATTTTACGGAGTGTAGGCGACTTGACCGACACTGTGAGGTGCGTAGCATGGTCATGCCGCTGGTAACTTTTTCCTTTTGTTCTTATTGAATATTTTGCAAATCATCCAGATCTTTCGGGCGGGCTGTCGATTTTTTTGCCTGTATCAGATCGTCTTTTTGAATTGTTCTGATCTTCAAATCACCCTCTTCAAAAAGAACCGATCTGGCAAAACTGTTATCAAAATCCAGCCCTTTCATATTTACCATCAAATCAATGGCTACCGGAGGGGTTCCAAAACTAAAAACATCCCATTTGGGGTGATGGAGGAAATTTTCCTGTGTCATGTCGAATACAGGCATCCCGAACTGATGAAAGGCCAGAACAATTCTGGAATAGTTTTCCGCTGTTCTCTTCACCCAGAAATCCATATCTCCTGTTGTTCTGGAATAGCCATGCAAAATGACCGAATAACCTCCGACAAACATGTACCTTACCTGTTGAGCATTTAAAGCCTTTAAAAAGTCCCGAAAATCCTCATTAAAAATATTTCCCATCATTTGGATCTTGAACGCCCCATGAATTTCGATTTATCCATACGGGGAGGATGATTTTCCGGATAATTAAAAGCGACGCTATTTAAATGAGCAGTTACCCGGAGTCTTTCCTGCCAGGTCAGGTTCTTATAATACCCTGCATGATTAGCGGCTTCTTCGAATGTTTGGCCCTTAAAAGCATTTCGGTCTAACCGGTAGTTTGACATATCCGAATTTACATGATTTTGGAACAAATCCTGAGTCCGTGTGCCTGGTCAACCCGAGGGATTTAAACATCCTGGGATATAAAAAACGGAATAAAATACCATGTGCTTTCTTCATTATCCCTATTTATCAATGGGGTTTCCTTTTTTATCGGAAGTAATGACCCAACGAAAGGCGTTAATAATTAATTTATTTTGGGTAGCATCAGAAAGTATATGCGGCCCGTGACCCATGTTTAAATAGATCATGCGATAATCGGTGTTCGTCCATACCACGGGCATGTCGCCATCTGTAATGACATGTTTAATGCCCATAGGAAAATTCTCGGGCGATAAACTCACCAGCACGCTGACTTTTTTATTTTCCCGCGGGCCTGGCTTCCATTGATACCATTCGCCCACGGGCGAAATAAAAGTTGCAGGAATGGCTTTTGTAACAGGATGCGAACCATCATCTACAGTAAGTTTTGCCGGCAATGGCGGCCAGTTATTTTTATAAAAAACGGCGCCGCCTAAAAAATTTACAAACCATGGCCAATGGGTTGTTTTGTCATTATATCCGGCAACATGAAAACCAAGCCAGCCCCCACCGTTATCCATATATTTTTCAAATGCTACACGCTCTGTGTCATTGTGCGGGAAATCGTTTATCCATATCAGCAATTGGTAATCTTTTATTTTCACCTCATTCAAATCTGCCATATTGCTTGTTGTGTCGAACACAAAGCCATTGCCTACCGTAAGTTCTTTAAAAAACTGTATGGCATCATTCGCAAAATCTACATGCGCCTTCTCCACTGTTGTGCTGTAGAAAGCCAGCACTTTAAATCTCGGATAGGGTTGAGCAGATCCCGCTGAAGTTAATAACAGCATCGCGTATAAGCAGTAATACAACCTCGTTTGTTTCATTGGCGAAAGTTATTCAAATGAACATAAGATTTCAAATAATATTACCATTCCAGGCATAACGCTTAACGCCTAGCTTGACAGGCGCGGTGCCGGTGGCTTCGGTTTGATGATATTCTTAAAGTGCCTTTTCGAAGGGTAATATTCGGTAATCATTTTGCACCCGATCGGGTATAATAAGCATGAAGATTGGTTGCATTATAAAACCGGGTACTCATCATGGCGGCAGTGCCTGTCTCACTGCAGGTTTTTACCAAACAACGAACCCGCACTGGTTATGTACAATATCTTATCATCACCGCTGATAACAATTGATGTTGGTCGTTCGGGTGTTTTAATTTCCTTTATAAATTTCCCCCGTGCATCATATACATAAATTTCTCCATCAGCGATGTATACATTTCCTTTGCTGTCCTCCGCTGTCCCAAACTCACCTTTTTCAACAAAATATTTTAAGTTGTTAACATAACCCCCTGCATCTACCTCCAACTTTACCGTGCGTTTATCATATTCATCGGTAACGTAAGCAGGTTTGTTTGGAAATGCCTCAGACAAACAAGTTCCCCGCGCAAGGTCATATACCTTTGGTATGATGGTAACACCATCCGGTGCAACAAAACACTGTTCCGCTTTGGCAATCGTGATGGAATTAAAGTCATGATGATCTCTCCAGCGATGACCCGGATATAAAGCTTTATAAACATGTTGAACGCTGCCCATTTTTACAGTATCAAGCAAATGAATTGTTTCATCGGGATTGGAAGCATCAACCGAATAAACCCATGTTGCGAAACCTGAATTGCCCCAACCACTAAATGATGTTCCGGATGCATCTGGCGGATTGGTAAATACTTCCTGCTTTCCATTCACCATAAAACCTTTTTGCGGATTATACTTAAACACCACAAGCAAATGATCATTCTTATCACAAGCCAGTGATAGCGGCTCCCACGGATAATCCGCGAACAATATTGTTTGTTTTGATGTAACGTCATATTTATAAATTCTTCTCATTCTTGAATCGCAGAAATAGATATTGTTTTTGCTGTCGCGACAAATGCCTTCTGCAAATTCAAATCCTGTCGCGAGTTGATTCAACGTTTCATCATTTACAGCTGCAACTGAAGTTGCATTATTAATGTATAATCTACTAAACTCCCAGGGACGGACTGTAGTATTTGCGTTCACGTCATATAACGTATTGCTGGTTGTGTATTTTATCTGGCTGTAATTATGCACATTTAAAAATTCAATGTTTGCGGAACCCCAATTGCGAATGGAATATGGATATGGAGTATTGACTCTTATCACACGAAACATATACAAGTTTGCAAACACCATATTCTTACAATTCTCTAATTCCATAGGCTGACATCCTGAACTCTCACGGCTTTCTTCCTCCAACTGCAAAGCATACACCTTAAAATTGGCAACATTGTTGAAACGAATTTCATTACGTACATGATGTTCAACACTCATTGCATAAATCCGCCCCGATGTTGATGTGTTGGAAACATAGACGCCGCTGCTTGCCCATGTGTTTGCCGTCCATATATTTTTAAATGTTCCGCCGCCACCATCTGTAATCCATAAGCTCCAGTATTGCGTTGCCCACGAGGGGTCAAAACCATTTACCAGGTTATCGCCATAAATATTTTTCGTTTCACTTTTACGTTTCCATATCCATTGCATCGTTCCGTGTCCGCCAATAAACTTCACATCATTCATATAAGAATGTTCACCAGCCATCCATTTACACGCAACTGCACGATAATTTGCAAAGCCTGTTGTAAGCCCGATCCCTGATACCATGTTGTTGCCGCCCTTTGACGTTTCGAGCAAGGCCTTGGGTGCACCAAACCCACTGAATGCCGGCGTGTTATCAGCCAATATAAATTGGGTGCCGATAGGTGTTAAACCAATTAAAACCGTATTGGATTTTAGTTTGATGGTTTCGCTTACACGATACCAGCCTTGCGGAACATAAATGCTTTCGTATTTATCAATCGCATCCTGGATAACTTTTGTATCATCTGTTGTCCCATCACCCAATGCGCCTAATGATTTTAAATTAACCCATGTGTCTATCGAAGCAAAATCAGGAATATCTTTTTGAATGAGCGCCGGTAGGGCTTTTAAAACTTCAATATCGGAAATCGTTTTTATAACCGGGTCTGCATGCAGGCTATCCATTTGCAGGCCCTGCATAAAGGTCTTCACTTTATACATGGCTCCTTTCCCTTCTATTTTAT
>JBGPBW010000313.1:0-4862 GCA_041481385.1 Puia sp. | reverse complement strand
TGGAAAATCAGCAAATCGAAACTGCTAGCGATCGCTGTTGCCGGACTTCTCCTTTATAGTCTGATGGCGATTCAGCTTGGACGGGCGGGTAAAATATTCAACGACCTGCCGGGTCTGTTCGGTTATGGCGCGCTCTGCCTGCTGATCTACTCCCTGCAAATCAAACCGGTTAACCGGTTTATTTTATTTACTTCGAAAATTTCCTTTTCCATATTCCTGATTCATTTTCTGGTGTTGAACCTCGTGCAGGCTGCTTTCCGGGCGCTGGACATTTCCTGGTCATGGCTCATGCTGATTCCCTGTATCATTCTATGTTATGCAGTTGCCATTCCCCTGCAAAAGTTATTTGATCATCTCACCGGGACGCTGTTGAAACGTCAGGAGAGGAGGAGCTAATCAATGTGGTAAATGTGGAATTGTGAGGAATTCAACATTTGCCATATAAACTAAGACCTTCTCTTTTGTGAAACAAATGCCTTCATCTGTTGAAGCGAAAAGCTGCTGACATTTTGATCTGCTGTAAGTCCTCCTTTCTGGCCAGCCAGCACGCCATAATGTATATCGTGATAACCGGCAATGGTATGCGCATCGGGATCGATGGAGATCAGCACTTTTTTTTCAAGGGCATAAGGAATCCATCGCCAGTCCATATCGAGGCGTCGCGGATGCGCATTCAATTCGATCACCACCCCATGTTCTGCGCAGGCATCAATCAGCATCATATGATCCACAGGATAACCTGCACGGCTCAGCAGCAGTCGTCCGGTGGGATGGCCCAGAATTCGCGTATGCGGATTCTGAATCGCACCCAGCAGACGGCTCATCGCTTTTTCAGGACTCATTTTTAAATTGGAGTGCACCGAAGCGATCACCAGGTCGAATGTGGAGAGGATGTTATCAGTATAATCCAGCCGGCCGTCGTTGAGGATATCGCATTCGATACTTTTAAAAATATGGAATGGGGTCAGTTTGGCATTCAGTTCATCCACATACAAGTGTTGTTCCCGTATCCGTTCTTCAGAAAGCCCGTTGGCATAAAAAGCAGATTTGCTGTGATCGCTGATTACGAGATATTCGAATCCCTGATCCATACAGGCTTTTGCCATATCCTCCACGGTATGCAGACCATCACTCCAGTTGCTGTGGCTGTGAACGATGCCCTTAATATCGCGAGTCTGGATCAATAACGGCACACCGGATAATGGCGCTTTTGTAATCCAGGCAGGATCTTCACGCAGCGGAGGCGGAATGAATGGAATAGAGGCCTGCTCAAAAATCTTTTCTTCCGAAACGACATCGGGTGGGATGGCGAATTGTTGTTTCCAGGTTTCCAGGAAAGAAGGGCTGCAGCTTGTTTCAAACAGGTTGCTATAAAAGGATTCTCCCGAAGTGATCCGGAATCGCAGGCGGATATTTTCCTTCACGGCAACAACAAGTTCAGAAGAACTGATTTCTTCGACGGGCAGATTTTGAGATGTAAGGAATTGGGTCAGGTCAGTCGCGGGTATGGTAGTGATCCATTCTGCTTCTTCCAGGATTTCGAGGTGGCGACGAAAGCCACCGGTGATGGAGATTAGTTTTCCGGGAAACTGTTCGCGTAGTTTGGTGTCTGACATCAGCACATAACCTTCCACTTCAGCGAAGAGAAAACTTCCCTGGCTACGCAGATAGAACGAAATTGTGTCGCGAATATTATTCTGCGTCTTCTCGCCAAAACCTTTGTACAGCATGAGCCGGTTTTCTTCACAGGCATACATTAATTCGCCAATGGATTCGATTTCCATCTCTTTCCAGACTGTTGAAATCTTTTTTGGGCCCAAACCCTTAATTCGGAGCATTTCGATGACTCCGGAGGGTGTTTTGGCGATTATTTCACGAAGCTGGGGTAGATCACCACTGTCGATAATTTCGACGATTTGTTTGCCAATACTCGGTCCGATCCCTTTAATGGACGATATTTTTTCGCGTGGAATTTCACAAAGCTGCTCTGTTAATTTATCGATGCTGAACGCTGCAGCTGCGTAAGATTTTATTTTAAAAGGGTTCTCTCCGTGGATGTCCATCAGTTTGGCGAGCAATGAAAAACTCTCGGATATGACTTCGTTAGAAACCGCCATGGGCTTATGTTTTAGCGTGCGTAACCATAAAGGTAGTAAAACAAAAAGTCCCCCGGAATGAACCAGGGGACTTTACTATTTTCAGCTAACGAATGAAGAAAATTATTTCTTCTTTGCAGCTTTCTTAGCAGCCTTTTTCTTTGGAGCTGCTTTCTTTTTTGGAGCTGCTTTTTTCTTAGCGGCTTTTTTTGCTGTTGCCATTGTTTGTAGAATTTAAATGGTTAGTAAAATACTTTACGTAGTAAAAATAGAAATTCTTTAGAATTATCCAAAAATTTTTTTGAATATTTCTAAAGAATCACTAAATATTTCCTGAATAAAGCGATTTACTATGCTTCTGCAGGTGCATCAACGATACTTACAAAAGTTCTGTCTGCTTTACCTTTTTTAAATTCTACAACACCGTTTGTGAGCGCAAATAATGTGAAATCTCTGCCGACGCCAACATTTTTACCGGGATGATATTCTGTTCCCCGCTGACGGATGATGATGTTTCCGGCAACAGCTGCCTGTCCGCCAAAAATTTTTACACCGAGTCTTTTACTCTGCGAATCGCGGCCGTTCTTTACGCTGCCTTCGCCTTTTTTATGTGCCATAAGAACTAATTTGAAAATTTGTCCCGCATTATGCGGGATGGAAATTCATTCCATATCTGCATCACTAAGCAATATCTGTAACTTTAAGTTTCGTGTAGTGTGTACGATGACCGTGTTTTTTACGGAAACCTTTTCTCCGGTTCATCTTAAAGGAGATCACTTTGTCGCCCTGTACATGGCCCAGGATCTCTGCCTTCACCACGCTCTTCACATCCTTTCCGGCGGCAATTTTACCATCCGCACTGGACAGCAATACATCGGAAAATTCAACCTTGTCACCGGCATTTCCTTCAACCCGGGGAACATAAATGGTCTGGTCTTTCTGGACCCTGAACTGGCTGCCTGCGATCTGTACTACTGCGAACATAAAAAACAATATTAGGGCTGCAAAGGTAAGGGGAATCGGGTTAATTTCGAAGGAATCCATTAAAAATCTTAGGGCCCGGGAAGGGGTGGACGGGGATATTCCCTTTTATTGTAGGTTTGTTACTCAATCGCCAGCCTAAAACATGAAGATCAAGTCGTTTTTGGCCAAGCCTTTCGCTTCTTATATATATAGGAGTATCCGTAAAGACATCGGTTCGGCCCTGGAAGATCAGGAAAATATCCTTAAAAGTCTGCTAAAAACAGGCTCCAAAACGGTTTTTGGCCGGGAACACCACCTCGAGGGGGTGAAAACCTATGAAGAATTCAAGGCCGCCGTTCCTATTAGGGACTATGAACAGTTCAAATCCTATATCGATCAGATCAAACAGGGCAAACACAATGTGCTCTGGCCCGGACAGCCGATATATTTCGCCAAGACATCCGGCACCACCAGCGGCATCAAATACATCCCGATTTCCAAGGATTCCATTTCCAACCATATCAATACCGCACGGAACGCATTACTCTGTTATATGGCAGAGACGGGAAATTCGGCATTTGCCAACGGGAAAATGATTTTTCTTTCAGGCTCTCCGGAACTGGAACGAATCGCCAATATCCCGACGGGCCGGCTCAGCGGAATCGTGAACCACCATATTCCACATTACCTGCGCACCAACCAGCTGCCCAGCTACGAAACCAATTGCATCGAAGAATGGGAAACCAAACTCGATCAGATTGTGAAAGAAACGATACAGCAAAATATGACCCTGATCAGTGGCATCCCGCCCTGGGTGCAAATGTATTTCGACAGGCTCAATACTGTTTCCGGAAAACGCATCAAGGATCTGTTTCCGAATTTCTCCGTGCTTGTACATGGTGGAGTCAATTTCGAACCTTATAAGGACCGCCTGCTCGACAGCATTGGCAAACCGATCGATACGATCGAAACCTACCCGGCTTCCGAAGGATTTTTTGCATTTCAGGACAGTCGCAAAGAAGAAGGACTTTTACTCAATACCAGCAGCGGCATATTTTTTGAATTTATTCCCGCAGAAGAAATATTCAACGAGAATCCGACCAGGATTTCATTGAAAGATGTGAAGACCGGAGTGAACTATGCACTCATCATCAGTAATAACGCAGGACTGTGGGGATACAATATCGGGGACACCATACGTTTCCTGAGCATCGATCCGTTTCGCATTGTGGTTACCGGCCGTATCAAACATTTTATTTCCGCATTCGGGGAACACGTGATCGGCGAAGAAGTAGAATACAGCCTGATGAAAGCAGCTAAGGAAGAAGGTATCCAGATCAATGAGTTTACGGTGGCGCCTTATATTAAAGGTCAGGGTGATGGTAAATCATTCCATGAGTGGTTTGTGGAATTTGAAAACCGACCGGCAGATATGCGTGCTTTTGCCAAAAAGGTGGACAGCAATCTGCGGGCAAAAAATATTTATTATGACGACCTGATTGCAGGAAATATTCTGGATCCCCTGCAGATCCATGCCGTTAAGAAAAATGGTTTTATCGATTATATGAAATCCATCGGCAAACTCGGAGGTCAGAATAAAGTACCGAGACTGAGTAATGACCGGAGTTTTGCTGAACCGCTGGAAAAATACATGGACTAAACTTCCCATACTTCCAACCGGAACTACTAGTTTTACCCTTCAACGCAGAAATGCTCATGAACAATCAGCAGAAGAAAAGGATTGCTGTATTTGGTTCCACCGGATCGGTGGGAACCCAGGCGCTGGAAGTGATTGCAGCCAAC
>JBGPBW010000312.1:0-4870 GCA_041481385.1 Puia sp. | reverse complement strand
GAGTAAAGGAAATCGGTGTGCGAAAAGTGCTTGGTGCAAGCGTGGCATCGCTCTTTACTTTATTATCGAAAGAATTTCTCAGTCTCGTCTTGCTTGCATTTGTCATTGCCGTTCCGTTGGGCTGGTGGGCCATGAAAGTCTGGATGAATAATTTTGCCTATCGCGTAAATATCCCCTGGTGGATATTCGGCATTGCTGGTTTCACCGCATTGCTGATTGCACTGGCAACAGTATGCATTCAGGCATTTAAAAGCGCGAATGCGAATCCGGTCGCGAGTTTGAGAGCGGAGTAGAGGGGTTGACCGTTGACCGTTGACCGATTCATGATTGACGATAGACGAATTAAAAATAAATTATGCTAAAAAACTATTTCAAAATCGCCTGGCGAAACCTGGTGAACAACAAGGCTGATTCACTCATTAATATCGTGGGGCTCTCCATTGGCATGGCCGCTTGTTTACTTATTCTTGAATTTGTGAGTTTCGAATTGAGTTACGACCGGTTCAACAAAAACGCTCCCGATATTTATCGGGTGGCGAATGACCGTTACCAGAATGGAAAACTCGTTCAGCATGGTACCATCACCTATTCCGCAGTGGGGCCGGCAATGAAGGCCGATTTTCCGGAAATTCAGAATAATACCCGCGTCGAACCCTTGAGTTCACTGATCCTGATCAATGACGACAAAAAACTGGAGGTAAAGGAATCGTTCGCCGCAGATAATGAATTTCTTTCCGTTTTTTCCTACCCGCTGCTGGCCGGTAACCCGAAGACCGCTTTAAAAGAGCCAAACAATATTATTCTTACGGAAACGCTGGCCAAAAAAATATATGGCTTCAGGGACCAGGATTATTCTTCACTATTAGGCAAAACAATAAAGCTGAACACGGATTCCCTGCCCTATAAAATCACCGGGATTTCTAAGGATATTCCGGCCAATTCCCATTTACAGTTCGGGCTGCTCGTCTCCTATATCACATTGTATAAACAGAAATATCCCTGGAAAGAAGCGGAATATGATTTCATGGATTCTGATTTCTGGCATTACCTGCAACTGAAACCCGGAACAGACTACAAAGCTCTGGAAGCTAAACTGGCTGCCTTCAGCCAAAGACATTTCCAGGGCAATAAAGTTTCCGGAAGTGATGAAAAATTTCTCCTGCAACCTTTATTGAAAGCGCATCTGTATTCCGACTATGAATATGAAATCGGGAAAACAGGATCTTCCATGGCCGTATGGGGCATGCTCATCATCGCCTCCTTAATCATCATCATCGCCTGGGTAAATTATATCAACCTCACCACGGCCCGCTCTATGAATCGCGCAAAGGAAGTCGGCATCAGGAAGGTTTCCGGTGCCACACGTTATCAACTGATCCGTCAGTTTCTGACAGAATCTTTTTTGATGAATCTGATTGCGCTGTTTGTAGCTGTTCTGATTATCTATTTTGTTCAAAATGGTTTTAATCAACTGGTGGAAAGAGAACTCAGCCTTAGCTATTTATTTTCCGTAACGGCAACCGGGCTTAATATAAAATTCCTGGTGATCACGGGTTTGATTCTGGGCATTCTGGTATCGGGTTTTTACCCGTCCTTTGTACTTTCCTCTTTCAAACCCATCATGGTTTTGAAAGGAAAATACAGTCAGTCAGGTAAAGGAGTTTTTCTGAGAAAGCTCCTGGTTACCGTCCAGTTTGCCGCAACCGTTGCGCTGATTATCGGTTCCTTTGTTGTGTACCGGCAGATCCGGTTTGTGAGTTCACAAAGCCTCGGTATGAATCTATCCCGGGTGCTGATTATCAAACCGCCCGTCCTCAGCTCTTTTGATTCCAGTTTTATCAGTCACGAGAACAGTTTTAAATCTGAACTGACCCAGATCCCTGGCGTGCTGATGGCCTGCACTTCAGGCCGCGTGGCTGGCGACGAATTGGGAAGATCATTTAACGTGCACCGTACAGATAAGAACACGGATACAAAAATTACCATCCGGAATATGGGCATCGATTTTAATTATCTGAACTTATATGATATCCCCCTGAAAGCCGGCCGGAATTTTGTTCAGACAGACTATAATCCGGATTTTAATAAACTGAGTCATATACTTGTCAGTGAAGCAGCGGTTAAAAGCCTGGCATTTTCTTCAAATGAAGAAGCCATTGGCAAAAATATTGTGGTCTTTGGCAAAACCTGGATTATCGTCGGCGTTATCGGGGATTTTCACCAGAAGTCCCTCCATTACGCGATCGAGCCGGTCGTGATGATGCCCTTCGCCGGAACAGACCATCCGATTTCTGTAAAACTAAGCGGCAATGAACTGGCACCCATTATCGCTGCGATCAAATTGAAATACAATTCCTTCTTTCCCGGAAATCTATTCGACCATTATTTTATAGATGATCGTTTCAATGCGCTTTATAAGAATGATCAACTGTTCGGGAAAGTATTCGCTTTGTTTGCAGCATTCGCCATCTGTATCGCCTGCCTGGGTTTACTCGGACTTTCCTTATTTACAACAGCGCAAAGAACCAAGGAAATCGGTGTGCGCAAGGTGTTGGGCGCTTCCCCTTCCAGTATTATTTTTTTGCTGTCGAAGGATTTTATCCGGCTCATCCTGATCTCATTTGTGATCGCCTCCCCTCTTGCCTGGTATGTAATGCATAGCTGGTTGCAGGGTTTCGCATACCGAATTCCGATAAGCTGGTGGATCTTCCCCGGAGCCGGTCTGCTCGCCGTATGCATCGCCCTGGGAACGGTAAGTTTTCAGACGATGAGAGCAGCTGCGATGAATCCGGCGAAAAGCCTGAGGTCTGAGTGAGGTGGGACCGATGACCGTTGACCGTTGACCGTTGACCGTTGACCGTTGACCGTTGACCGATGACAGTTTTTACTTTTTAATTTTTACTTTTTACTTTGAAGAATATGATAAAAAATTATTTCAAAATCGCCTGGAGGAACCTGGTAAAAAATAAAGCGCATTCCTTTATTAATATCACGGGGTTGTCCGTCGGAATGGCCGTGGCAATGATCATCGGCCTTTGGATCTGGGATGAAATGACCTTTAACAAAGACAATCCGGCCTACGACCGCATCGCGCAGATCTATCAGAATAATACCATGAATACCACAGTGGAAACCTGGAATTCCATGCCCCTTCCGCTGGGTGACGAGCTGCGTAAGACGCATGGCAGTGATTTCAAATATATTGTCATGTCGTCCTGGACGGAATCCCATTTCCTCACCAGCGGCGATAAGAAAGTAACAAAGACCGGTAATTTCCTGGAGCCGGATGGCCCTGCTTTGCTGAACCTCCATATGCTCAAAGGAACCCGGGAGGGATTAAAAGAAACTTTTTCCATTTTTTTATCCGCATCAACGGCCAAGGCATTGTTTGGCGATGCAGATCCTATGAATAAAGTCGTGCGGATGGATGATAAACTGGATGCAAAAGTCAGCGGCGTCTATGAAGACTTCCCGCGTAATTCCGACTTTGCCAGTCTGAACTTTATGGCTCCCTGGGCATTAAAAAAATATAAGGATCCGTATATGGTGCATATGGACTGGGGCAACAATGCCTACCAGATTTATGTTCAGATCGCTGATCATGCCCGGATGGATGAAGTGTCCCGGAAAATAAAAGATACCAAACTGGCTAAGGTGGATCCGGAAGACAGAAGATATCATCCGCAACTATTTCTTCATCCCATGAGTAAATGGCATCTCTATGGTGAATTTAAGAATGGGGTGAATACAGGAGGCGCTATTCAATATGTATGGCTGTTCGGTATCATCGGTGTTTTTGTTTTAATCCTTGCCTGCATCAATTTCATGAACCTCAGCACCGCACGCTCACAAAAAAGAGCGCGGGAAGTGGGTATCCGCAAAGCCGTTGGGTCTTTGCGCCGGCAACTGATCGGACAATTCTATATGGAATCCATACTGGTGGCATTTCTTGCTTTTCTGTTTGCCTTGGTTTTAACCGAACTGATGCTGCCTATGTTTAATGAAGTAGCGGACAAGAAAATGAATATTCTCTGGACCAGCCCCCTGTTCTGGATGGTCTGCCTGTTGTTTACTGGAATTACCGGACTGATCGCGGGAAGTTATCCAGCACTCTACTTGTCATCCTTCCAGCCGGTAAAAGTTTTAAAAGGAACATTCCAGGCGGGAAGATTTGCGGCGATCCCAAGAAAAGTACTGGTGGTTTTACAATTCACCGTTTCAGTTATTTTAATTATCGGAACCATTGTGGTATTCCGTCAGATACAATATGCAAAGAACCGCCCGCTCGGATATGACCGGGATGGACTCGTGATGGTGTACCTTCTTACACCCACGATCCACCAACATGCAGATGCCCTGAGACAAGATCTTTTACATGCAGGCGCCATTGTTGAAATGGCTGAAGCCGGGGGCCCGACAACGGCCATCTGGAACACGAATGGAAATTTCATGTGGAAGGGAAAAGATCCGAACCAGGCAGTTGATTTTCCCAACACCGGCGTCACCTATGGTTATGGAAAAACAGTGGGCTGGGAGTTTTTGGAAGGAAGGGATTTTTCAAAATCCTTTGGTACAGATACGGCGGCATTTATATTGAATGAATCCGCAGCAAAATTCATTGGATTAAAAAACATCGTCGGCCAAACCATCACCTGGGACAAAAATCCATATCATGTAATCGGTATCATTAAAGACATGATCGTCGAGTCTCCCTACCAGAAAGTGAGACCCCAGCTCTTTCATACTGAGTATGACCCGGGCGCTTTTGCGTTGATTAAATTGAATACAAGAGCCACCGCTTCCCCTTCACTCGAAAAAAAAAAAAAGATTTTCTCAGCTTAAATTACTGTTGAGCCAATAAAATTCCATT
>JBGPBW010000311.1:0-4952 GCA_041481385.1 Puia sp. | reverse complement strand
TGATTTAATGACTGAATGTATTGATGCAATTGCTTATGATCTTTAAATTGTTCTCTTAGATTGTCGGCTAAAAATCCAAGGGTGACGGCCAGAAATATCATCAGGAATTCAAGGAAATATTCTTTCCAATGCTTTTTTTTATGATGTAAGTCCGGATGATGATGCACTTCCATGGTTTCAATTTTGGGTTCTGTTGAAATAACTGTAGATTCCGTTTGAGTGTCATCCTGAGCGGGATGCTCTTCATCTTTCTCCGTCGGCATCATGCGTTTTAGGTAATTTCTGTGTGTCCGTAAAGATAAAGGTTATAAATAATGAATTTAGTGCTGCACTGGCAGTATAGGATCTGAATTCTACGGCATATTAAACCAAAGGCAGCAGTTATATCAGAGTATTAGTTAAGCGAATTCAAGACGAAGGAATAACGAAGGAATAACTAAGGAATAACTAAGGCATAACTCTTCTGGTTAAAAGGAGTGAACTGTCAGTGCGTTTCCAGTGAAGTCCTGCATAATTCATCCCAAAAATCAGACCAGGTCAGGGAAGGCCCGCTAAAGACGTAAAAATTGCGGATGGTATAATGAAAGATTTCATTAGCCCGGGAGAGATCTGGTTTGTTTGAACCTGTGAAGACGGCAACTTTTATTATGGGGGGAAGGCACCTGAGCCTGTGATTGACCCTTGAATAGGCTCATGGTAAGAAATAATGGGCTCACGCCCTGATGCACGAACAATTATCCTAAAAGGAATAGCGCAGCCCGAATCCGTTAGGTCCCGCATTCAACTCGAGGTTTTTTAAATGGTTATTAAGCCTGACAGAATTCTTGTGATGCAGACTCAGCACGACGGCATCCATGAGTAAAAGAAATCCGCCTTGTACAATGATACTGGTTCCATAACCGCGTAACTGATCCTGGGTTTTAATGCTTGATGAATTCATTCCCTTTTCCCTAAGGTAAAATCCCGTCGTGATATAGGCGAGATCAAGGCCCAAATTAAAAACGTATAATTTTTCAATGGATAACTGTGCCGATTCATTTTCGGAGAGACCGTATTTTTTTGCCATAGCTTTTCGAACACCCAAATAACCCATCACGGCGAGTCCGCCATTCACCAGGTTCCAGTATGCGTTCATTTTCCAAAAATATTTTGCCTCACCCTGCGTCTGGCCTGCCACAATAAATCCAGTCGCTATATTCGCCGCGGCCCAGCTACCCAATACAATCATGGCTGTTTTAGTAATCCGGTTTCGGCTATCGGATATGCTGTCGTTAAATGTCTGTTGGGATTGAACAGTTGCAACAGGTAACAGGAATATCAGAAAGAGACATATCTTGTAGATGTAATTTTGATTATCCGGACCTGACTTTCCGGGTTCTTTCCATTGGTTAGCGGATGTTGATGGAATGAATTTCATCTGGCTCATTTATTTGTATCTCCGAAATGCGGGATCAGGTGATATTTATTAAAAGGCATGAATTTTGACTAACGAATGTTACGTTTACAGGCAACTTGCTCCTGACATTCGCGTTTTATTAGATACAGGCATTTAAATTAGATACAGGCAATTAACCGTCCCGGCAATTCATGATGTAAATTTCGCTTTATGGAACTGTTTCAACAATTAAGAAATACAGCAGAAAAACGAGTGGGGAAATATTCACCCATCCGGAGTCTTTTACTGGTTTACATTTTATTTGTATCGCTGTCGTCCTGCCATAAAAGCAACCCGACGCCAACCGGAAACGGTACACCCGACCTGAAATTGATAGCCGGTAGTCTCGTAGCACCGCTAACACTGGCCGAAGCCCCGGACAACAGTAAGCGCCTTTTTATTTTGGACCAGGTCGGCAAGATCTGGATCGTTTATCCCGACAGCACCAAAGCTCCCACAACCTTTATCGACATCTCATCAAAAATGGTCACGCTGCAGACAGGTTATGATGAACGTGGTCTGCTGGGACTTGCTTTTCACCCCAGCTATAAGACCAACGGGAAATTCTATCTGTTTTATACTGCACCGCCAAGACCGGGAGGACCAGTCCCTGGGGCGAACTGGGATAATCTCACCCGCATTTCGGAATTCAAAGTTTCCGCGGCTGATCCCAATATCGCTGATATCAATTCGGAAAAAATAATCCTGGAAGCAGATCATCCGCAACTCAATCACGATGGCGGCACCATTGCTTTTGGACCGGATGGCTTTTTATACATTTCCATTGGAGATGGTGGCGGAGGAGATGATGTTGGCAACGGCCATGTGGCCGACTGGTACAGCATTAATGCTGGCGGAAACGGTCAGGATATAACACATAATTTAATGGGCAATATCCTGCGGATCGATATTAATAATGGAAATCCCTATAGTATTCCTGCAGACAATCCCTTTGTCGGGGGGCCGGCCCTTCCGGAAATTTATGCTTTTGGTTTTCGCAATCCTTATCGTTTTTCATTTGACATGGGTGGCAACCACCAGCTGCTCGTTGGGGATGCAGGGCAATCGTTGTACGAAGAAGTTGACCTGGTAACTAAGGGTGGAAATTATGGATGGAATGTAAAAGAAGGAAAAATTTGCTTTAATACCGATGATGACAAAACGCCCCGGAATGGCTGTCCCGCTACGGATTCGGCAGGCCACCCATTAATTGACCCGGTGATTCAATTGGCTAATGCGTCAAATCCTGCAGGAGGAATCGCTACCGTTATTGTCGGCGGCAATGTTTACCGGGGCAGTTCCATTTCTTCATTACAAGGCAAGTATATCTTCGGTAGTTTTTCACAGGATGGCGGAGCCAACGCTAAACTTTATTCAGCCTCAGTCTCCACCGCTGCCGACTGGCCATACGAAGCAATCAGTTTAAAAGATTTCCCTGATAACCTGGGCAGGTACCTGAAAGGATTCGGACAAGATCTGTCCGGCGAAATTTATATTACGACCTCAGCTCAGCAGGGGCTGGCGGGAACCACGGGCCAGGTATTCAAACTGGTTGGAGTTCAATAAGATGGTCGTGATGGAAGGTCAGGTTAAATTCTTTTCAAAACAAAGACTGTTTTCTACCCCCTGGTATTGCCCGAAATTAGGGATCAATCCATAATGGTTTTTTTTGTATAACTGAATGGCTTCGGGTTGTTTTTTACCTGTTTCCAGCAGACACTTCCTGAAATGCAAATCTAAGGCCCATTGTTCCAGTTCTTTTAAAATGATCGAGGCAATTCCCTTACCCCTTTTTTCCGGCAGCACATACATTCGTTTAACTTCCATTGCATAAGGCGAATATTCTTTGATAGCGCCGCAGCCAACAGGCAGCGCGTGTTCATAAGCAACGATGGCGTATTTTATTTTATCAATTTTATTGAACTGGTCATAAAACGCATGTTCGTCGCCATCCCGGATGCTCAGGTCGGTATCGAGTTCCCTGACCAGTTTCCGGAAGTCGGCATGATCTGAATTCGTTCTGATGCAATTAATCATGGACGTATCGGGATTTAGGTGTACTGAATATTTTAGATCCTTATTTCTTTCAGCAAAAATAAGCCGGGGATCTTCAGGTTTAATAGGCTCCGGCCAGAAAACCAATGTTAATCATATTCCTGACTGATTTGGATCATATCAGGTGGGCGGCCGTCTGGGTATTTTCGTGTATCTCTTTCGAGCTGCCAAAATTCACCATATGCAAAATCAAGCCAAACCACAAACGGAAGAAACTGCAATAAATAAAACCGATTCTCTTTCCATTATGGATGGTAACGAAGCGGCTGCCTACATCGCTTACAAGACCAGTGAAGTCTGCGCGATCTATCCCATAACCCCTTCCTCTGCCATGGGGGAATGGACGGATGAATGGAGTGCTAAAGGTTTGAAAAATATTTTCGGTCAGGTTCCGCGCGTGATGGAAATGCAATCTGAAGCTGGCGCTGCAGGAGCCATTCACGGCGCATTGCAGGGCGGTGCGATGGCCTCCACTTTCACGGCTTCCCAGGGACTATTGCTTATGATTCCCAATATGTACAAAATTGCCGGGGAATTAACAGCTACTGTTTTTCACATTGCGGCAAGGACCCTGGCCACCCACGCCCTGTCCATTTTTGGCGATCACAGCGATGTTATGGCTGTTCGCGGAACCGGATTTGCCATGTTATTCGGGAATACAGCTCAGGAAGCCATGGATATGGCATTGATTGCCCAGGCCGCTACGTTAAAAGCCCGTGTGCCTTTCCTGAATATTTTCGATGGTTTCAGAACCTCGCATGAATTATCACAGGTGAATATCATTTCAGATGAAGTGATTGAATCCATGGTCAATATGGATGAAGTGAATGCCCATCGTGCCCGTGCTCTTTCTCCCGACAATCCATTTATCCGGGGTACTGCACAAAACCCCGATGTATTTTTCCAGAACCGCGAAGCTGCCAATCCGTTCTATGATAAAGTTCCCGCCATTGTAGAAGAAATGATGGACAGATTCGCCGGACTCACGGGCAGAAAATATAAACTCTTTGAATATTATGGACATGAAACACCGGACCGTGTTATTGTAATAATGGGATCCGGCGGATGTGCCGTCCAGGAAACAATAGATTACCTGAATGCGAAAGGTGAAAAAACAGGATTAATCCAGGTGCGGCTTTTCCGTCCCTTCTCTGTCAAACATTTCATACAAAGTTTACCAAAATCAGTTAAGAGCATTGCAGTACTCGATCGTTGTAAAGAACCTGCGAGTATGGCTGAACCATTGTTCATGGACGTGGTGAATGCGCTGAATGAACTACAGGAAAATGGACATGCCCACGTAATAGGGGGCCGATATGGATTGTCCTCCAAGGAATTCACTCCCGCGATGGTCAAAGCCGTGTTCGATAATCTCAAAAAGCGGGAACCAAAGAATCATTTTACGGTTGGCATTAACGACGACGTTACGCATACCAGCCTCGAGGTCGATCCTGGATTCTCC
>JBGPBW010000310.1:0-5079 GCA_041481385.1 Puia sp. | reverse complement strand
CCGCCTTTTTCTGTTCGTGCATAAGCCTGATCCAAAGTTAGTGTGCCGCTTGTGATGTGTTCTGGTTTTCTTTTATCGCTTTGTCCATAAGTATACTCAGAAGAAAATCCAAACATGCGATATTTGTATTTGCCATCCTTACATGAAATTTCCAAAGTAAAATTTGTTGTTCTGATTTCTGAAAAGGCGCTTAACAATACATTTTGATGCCCGTTTATTTGAATAGTTCCTTTTCCAATAATCTTACCTTCTTCGCGGTCATCATATTGAAGCAGATCTTTTGAGCTTTTGGATATATTGGCAAAAAATAGTTTGGCATTCCGGTACAGCATATCCTTTTTGTAAGTGGAATCAAGTTGTACCACCTCCGTAAATTCATATTGGCCATCAATTTTTTGAAGAGAGTCATATGCAGCATTGACTTCATCTTCTGTCGCGTCTTTTTTGTCATCCTGGGGGAAAGCCAATACAGGCAGAAGGAGTAGGGGTATCAGTAAACGGTACATTGTTTCAGGGGTTAATACGCTAAAATAGAGAATTATCGGGGGATTACCTGCATGGATCCATTGACGCGGCTTTCAAAAAAAAACTATCTTTGATCCATCAATCTCCACAGATAACATAGCATTTCTTTAAGTCCTTTTCTGCAAAGGCAATTAGTATACCCGATCGGGGTTAATCTATTCATTCATTTATAAGACAATCATGCAAAACATATATAAAATCGCCGTGCTGGGCGGCACGGGTAAGTCGGGAAATTATGTGGTTAACAGACTCATCGGAGCGGGATTTTCGCCCAGGCTGCTCCATAGAAATCCTTCCTTTGTTCAAATTCCAAATACGGGGATCGAATGGATTAAAGGAGATGCGAGGAATCCAGAATCCGTAACTGCGTTGATAGATGGTTGTGATGCCGTAATCAGTACCCTGGGTCAGCCCAAAGCAGAACCTTCCATCTTCAGCGATGCGACAAGAAATGTGATCCGGGCGATGGACTTCTTCCACATCAAACGATATGTGCTGACAACCGGACTGGGTGTGGACACACCGATGGACAAAAAGGGAAGGTATGCCGCATCGGCAACGGCATGGATGAAGGTGAATTATCCGGAAACAACGCAAGACAAACAGTTGGAATGGGAGATCCTGAACGGGTCCGGGCTGGACTGGACACTGGTCAGGTTGCCGCTTATTGATCTGACGGAGTCGGACCTGCCGATCAATATAAGTCTGTCGGACGTCCCGGGTGAAAAAATCAGTGCGACCAGTCTTGCTGGTTTTCTGGTGAAGCAATTGACCGATAAGACCTATATAAAACAGGCGCCGTTTATTGCGAATGACTGGAAGGTTGACGGTTGACGGTTGACGGGTTGAAAAGTTTTTTGTTGAACAGCTTTGACTAATCGATGAGGTTGTTCTTGACGGCAAAGAAGACCAGGCCGGCGGTGTTTTTGGCACCAAACCGTTCCATCAGGCGGTCTTTGATGGCTTCAACAGTACGGGGGCTGACTTCAAGTTTTTGGGCAATTTCCTGGGCGGTAAATTCCATGCAGATATATTTCATCACTTCGCGTTCG
Organism: Puia sp.; assembly: GCA_041481385.1. GTDB lineage: Bacteria > Bacteroidota > Bacteroidia > Chitinophagales > Chitinophagaceae > Puia. The sequence goes on along the minus strand of JBGPBW010000310.1, from coordinate 3,502 downwards.
CGTTCGCTGAGGGTAACTTCTGTATTCAGGTTGGGAATTACTTTGGTCCGGGCGTGGGACTTTTTCAGCAGGATCCGGTTCACGAAATTATTCAGGTAGTAGCCCTTGGTGCACACTTCCATGATGGCCCGTTTGATTTCACCCGGGTCGGCACTTTTCAGCAGGTACCCGTTGGCGCCAATTTCCATCATATGGCTCACAAACCGTTCGTCTTCATACATCGTCAGTGCAATGATATGGATCTGTGGGTATAATTTAGCGATCGTTTTGGTGGTTTCGATGCCGTCTTTCAGCGGCATGCGCAGGTCCATGAGGATCACATCGGGCTGGGATACCGGCAGGCCATCAAGCAGTTCCTGGCCATTCTCTGCTTCCTGTACGAATTTAATATTGCTATAGGCCCGGAGGGAGAGAATGACTCCTTTCCGGAAAATTTTGTGATCATCTGCAATGGCAACCTTGATAAATCCCATAGGTATTGTATCTTCTGACAACTAAAATTAAGCATTAATTGCTTTCGTTGGCCGTCTTCATATCATCGTCCCGGTTCAGCTCAATGGTCACTTTAAAATAGGTTTGGGACATGTCTTTTTCAAAGAAAATCTTCCCCTGCAGCACTTTCAGCCGGCTCTGTATGTTTTTTAGGCCCAGGCCGACATTGCTCTTACCGAGTTTTTCAAAATCCGTTTGCGTCAGTCCGCGCCCGTCGTGGTGGAGGCGGATAAAAAAGCGCTGACCGCTGGTATTCTGCGTCAGATGTATAAAGCTGGCATTACTGTGTTTCAGGATATTGTTGATCAGTTCCTGGATGATCCGGAAAATGATCAGCTCGTTTTCGGCCTTCAGGCGTTCCCGGTAATCGTGAAACCTGGAGCTGGCATTCATGCTTCCGGAACCGCTGATCTTTTGGAACAGATCGTTGACAGCCGATTCCAGACCAAAATTCTTGAGGGTTGGGGGCATCAGGCTGTGGGAGATATTGCGGATCAGCTGAATGGTGTCGTCGATGATCTGTTTGGCGTTGTAGATACTCTGGAGCTGTGTCTGTTTGTCCAGGTTCACAAAATTTTCATTGAGGTAGAGCCTGGCAGTGGCCAGCAGGGGCCCGGCGTCGTCGTGCAGGTCAGCGGCTATGCGCTGGCGTTCTTCTTCCTGCAGGCGGATAGAGGCGTTTAACAGGGTCTTTTGCTGGTCCTGTTCCATCCTTTGCAGTTGCTGCTGATACCGGATTACTTTCCGCTGATGAAAGCTGATGAACACGATCAGGCCGATCGTGAGGGCCAGCATACCAATCGTGCCGAAAAACAGCACCATTGAAATATTGTTATCCGGACTTAAGGCTTGCAGTAGTACCATTAGAAAGGGTCAGGGTTTTGATGATGATTGTTTACCGGTCATTCGGGCTGGTATAATCAACTGTTCGGTTTTCAGGGGTCAGGTTTCTTTTTTGGAAATGAACCATTAAGAAAGCTATTGAATACATGATATCAGTTATAATATTGGTATAATGGTTAATACTCCAATATTTATTGATTTCATTTTGAGTCAATTTATTTGCAACAACATACAAGAATAAAGTACTTGTATCGAAGAGTAAAATAGTAAGAACTATTAAAAAAAGAGGTGTAAAGATATTTATTGGTTCAGCTGTTGGCTTTACAGCCATTATCAAATAGTAAATAGAAAGTATCAGAATAATGATTGAACCAATTGCACCAATTAGTGAGTTAAATTGAACTTGATTATTACTACTAGATATAAAAAAGAAAGCTAAATAAATTAGGAAGCTAATGATAATTAGGATTCTGACTAATCGACTTCCTATAATAAGGTAAAAAAAATAAGAAAGAAAAATAAATTGAATCAAATCAAAACTATTCCATAAAATAAATTTGTAATGTATTCCCCAGGCTGTGGTGAGCAATATTGCGTCAAATAAGAATGATGTAACGGTATAAAAGAAAATTACCCATAGTGCTTTTATTTTAGTTCTTGTGCAGAACAAAATAAAAATAACTATGGGTAATATATAAGATAGTAAGCTAAGCTTTTGAAGCACTTTATATAAATGATATTATCAAATATATACAGTATGCATCAATTTTGCTAGCAAAATTGGGTAATATTACTTGAACCAGTTGATTGGATTAGTTGTATTTCCCATGTCGTTAGACATTCCCTCTACAACTGTAATGTCTCCGTGCTCATTTACTGACGAGTATTCCAATATGTTTTTTCCATTGGAATCAATCCCTACATAAACCAAAGTCTTTTTGCCAAATTCATTATTAGCGTCGTAGAAGCGGAGACCGACACAACCAGGTTGAGCCAATGTCTTTAAAATAATATCTTTTCCTATTGCACAACAATTTGGTTGGTCTAATGAATGTGCATCATTGAAGTCCTTAACCATTTTGCCAGCCAATTCGTGGGAAATCTGTTCACCTACTGCCTGGTATTCTACGTGTTCCTTAACGAGTGATTCTTTGTTCATAATCAGAGTTTTAAAGATTTTCTACCTGAAAGACTACGTAATTAAACCCTAAAAAAAAGATTCAACAACGCTTAGATCATGGATTAAAAACCCTTAAATTGCCTGAGATTCAGACCAGTAGGGGCTTCTGGTAAATATACGAAGAAAAACTCCCCAGAGAAGTTGCGTAAAGTTCCGGTAAGCAGATCGTATTTTTACGGTCTGTTTTTTAGATTCATCAAATTAATAAAGGTGATTTTCAGGGGGTTATCCCCAAATAGGCAGGAAGTGTGGATAAATAGAAACCCTTAGAAAGCGGTATTGGATTTTAAAAACGGGGATTTTTGCCGGAATGTGAGACACTTAGAATGCGAAAATCGCAATTAATAAAGTGTTTTTGCGTTTTGTGAAAGAAAAAAAAGAAAAGTTGACTGATACCGGCCTATTTGGTTTTTCAAGGTTTGGAAGATCTTACTGGACGGTAAGTTTGGACACTGGATGGTTATGGGGCAAATTCGTTATCAATCAACTTTCTAAACCAAATATACATTTAACAAATCCCTAAAACCAGAGCAGTATTGCTCAATTTCAAATATTCGGTAATTACCTTATCCAACGTAAAATTGCTATATTCTAGCTAGAATTTAGTCATATTAAATTAAATCACTATAACGTAAGCGTATAATAACAATTTTACAACCAATCCCTTATGAGCGTGGAATTAGTAATTAAGGTAGCCATTGCCGATGATCATAAGATTTTTCGGGACGGAATCAGGATGGCTTTAAAGGATAAGGATTACTTGAAAATCATTTGGGAAGCAGAAGATGGCCGGGATCTCGTTCATAAAATGTTATTGAAGAAACCTGATGTTTTGCTTATGGATATTCGGATGCCGGAAGTGGATGGCATCAACGCAATCGGAATACTTAGAAAGGAATATGAGGAGGTAAAGATTATAGTACTGACCATGTACGACGATCAGGAAATGATTTCTAAGATGATGGAAATGGGTGCCAATGCCTACCT
>JBGPBW010000309.1:0-5121 GCA_041481385.1 Puia sp. | reverse complement strand
ACGGTGAGCCCACAGGAAATTCTGAGATAAAACTTCACTTTTAGAGGAATAGCTTTCCAGTTTATTAGAGGCCGATACATTCTAAATAGTTATAAAATGATTTAACTTAATACGGTTTTACTTTCCTGGCGAATTACACCTTATCCCATCAATATGCAACCAACAAATAAATACCTTTCCAATCTCACGCCTTTACGCGGTATTGCCGCTATTTGGGTGGTTGTTTTTCATTTTCAAGGAATCATGTTGCATTTTATTGTACCAGGTTCTACCCAACTGGTAGCCAAAGGATACCTCATGGTAGATTTGTTCTTCATTATGAGCGGATTTATTATCTGTCATGTGTACCAACAAAGTTTTGAAGAAGGCCTGACTTCTAAAAATTTCAAAAGGTTTATTGTAGCCCGATTCGCCAGGATATATCCCCTTCATGTGTTTGTATTGATCCTATTAATATTGTGGGTTGCACGCGTGGGATCCGGAGGACTAAGTATGGTATTTGATCCGGTAGCCATACCCTCAAACCTTTTATTAGTACATTCTTTCGGGATCAATAAGATATTTACCTGGAACGTGCCTTCCTGGAGTATTAGTGCGGAATGGTGGGCTTATATGGTATTTCCCTTTCTCGTTTTTTTCATGTTTCGAAAAAGGAAACTGGCTGTCGGTTTGATGTTTTTATTTGCTGTATTTTCTTATCTCGCTCTCATGTTCTGGTTACCCCGCAAAGATCCATTTGATCCGGCATTAGTAGTTCCTCATGATCTGAATATTTCATTTGACTATGGGTATTTAAGGGGGCTTGCTGGTTTCGTAACAGGAATACTGGTATACAAAGTATATGAAGCGGGTGTATTCAGGAAAATCTTTCAGAAAGATATCTCGGCCCTTTTAGTCATCCTTTGCACGCTTTTTTTCCTGCATTTGGGGATCAATGATGGTTTTTATATCATCTTATTTGCACTAGTCGTTTTTAGTTTCGCCCTCAACAACGGGAAGCTACATACCATTTGCAACAACCGCTTTGCACAATGGCTGGGCAAAATATCTTATTCCATTTACTTGACTGGTGTGTTAATCGAATTTCCTTTTTTGATGGGTTTCATAAAGTTACCTGGTGTTCAGTATTCTACCGGTCCGGGTACCGTCAATTTCTGGCTGGGAGCCGTTTATTGCCTGATCGATTTGATTGTCCTGACAGGGTTTTCCTCACTGACTTATTACGGGATTGAGAAGCCCTGTCGTAAATTCATAAATGCAAAATGGGGGAAAGAAGCAATGGCTGTTTATGCCTGATTCCAGAGTGAAATTCGAAAGTATTCGGTTGAAGAGGGGCTTTAAAAACAGTTACCAATCCCTCACTAATTCCCCGCAAACCCACTAGAATTGGGGGTCGGTACTTTTTGTATCGGTACTGAACAAAATGTACCCATTTGCGCAATGAGTTGAAGATCAATGAGGGAGCAGACCGGTGAAATCATCAAGAGTTGGTGAGCTCACCGGAAGTTCTTGGATAAAACTTCACTTTCCATTCATCAGGGGCTCTTTTTTTCTAAATACGGATACCTTTGCTAATATATTTAAAGGAAGCTTATACCTGTATTTATATTAAGAACTGATTCTGATATCGTTTAATAAATACCTCCTACAACACTCTTCATACCCTCTGAATATTTATCCGAGGTTTTTTTTATTTCCCTGCCCGGATTTCAAAATGTTCATGACCAATCAATCATCGCTATAAGACAAGTAGTTATTATTTCATAACGATTGAAATTTGTAAAATGAAAAATAAAACTCTTAAAACAGCAACGCTGATTTTAATGGTTTTGATTACATTCAGCTGTAATCAGCCACAACCAAAAAATGACACCTCAGAAACGAAATCTGCTCCTGGTGAATTCGACCGCACCATTTTGCCAATCCTGCCGCATCCTTTCGCAGGAATTGTGGACACGAATGCCACACAATCAAAACCCGATTTCCCGGTTGAAGTGTCAGCACCAAAAGGAGCACCCAATGTCCTGATTATTATGACTGATGATGTTGGTTTTGGAGCAAGCAGCACTTTTGGCGGACCCATTCAAACACCTACTTTCGACGGACTGGCTGCCAACGGCCTTCGGTACAATGAATTTCATACGACAGCATTATGTTCACCCACCAGGGCAGCTTTAATCTCAGGACGCAATCACCATAATGTGGCAAGCGGTGATATTACCGAATTTGCTACAGGATTTGATGGATATAGTAGTCTCGTACCTAAATCCTGTGCGAGCATTGGGGAAATATTAAAAGATAATGGATGGAATACGGGCTGGTGGGGAAAAATGCACAATGTACCCGATTGGAAAAGCAGCACGTCTGGGCCCTTTGATCTTTGGCCCAATGGGCTGGGATTTGAATATTTTTATGGATTTCTTGGCGGAGATAGCCATCAATGGCGTCCGGCTTTGTATGAAAATACAAATCCGATAGAACCCTATATCGGCAATCCCAACTACATACTGGATAAAGACCTTGCGGATAACGCGGTTGCCTATATCCGCAAACATAATTCCGTTTCTCCCCAAAAACCCTTCTTCGTTTATTATTGCACTGGCTCCGCTCATGCACCACACCATGCTCCCAAAGACTGGATAGCAAAATATAAAGGGAAATTTGATCAGGGCTGGGACAAGGTCCGGGAAGAAACTTATGCCCGGCAAAAACAACTCGGTGTAATTCCTCCAAACACAAAATTAACTGCCCGCAATGAAGGAGCTCCAGAATGGGATACTCTTTCCGCGGACTGGAAAAAAATCTATGCCCGTGAAATGGAAGTATATGCGGGCGCATTGTCCTATGCCGATTACAATATTGGAAGAGTGATAGACGCGGTAAAAGAAACCGGGCAGCTGGACAATACCATCATCATTTATATTATGGGTGATAATGGTGCCAGTGCAGAGGGGACGGGGCAGGGAACTACCAACGAAGTAGGAACGGGAGGTGGTTTCCCGGAGGATCTCGCTTTTATGAAAACGCAGTATGATAAACTCGGTTCAATGTACACCTACAATCATTATTCTTATGCCTGGGCGCTGACAATGGATGCACCCTTTCAGTGGACCAAGCAGGTTGCATCTCATTTTGGAGGTACCCGCAACGCCCTGGTGATCAGTTATCCAAAGGTGATTAAAAATAAAGGCGGACTACGTTCTCAGTTTCATCATATCATTGACATCGTTCCTACCGTCCTTGATCTATGTGGTGTTCCCCAGCCAAAGCGGGTAAACGGAGTTGAGCAGAGGCCAATGGATGGGGTGAGCATGGCTTATACGTTTAATGACTCAAATGCTAAATCAACACGCAACACGCAGTATTTTGAAATGATTGGCAACCGGGCAATATATCATGATGGGTGGGTAGCAGCCACTACTCCATTCCGTAAACCCTGGCAAATTACCGGAGGTGAAACCAAATATCCTTCCCGAGATTTTAAGTGGGAATTATATCATGTATCTGATGATTTTAGCGAAGCCGATAATTTGGTTGCAAAATACCCGGATACTTTGAAAGCCCTTCAGGACTTATTTTATGTAGAGGCCAAAAAGAATAATGTACTTCCATTGGATGCATCATTCGCCGAAAGAGCGGCTCCCGGTATACGTCCAAGTTTGACAGAGGGCCGAACACATTTTGAATACTATGAAGGGGCAGTTAGAATTCCCGAAGGCTCGGCTCCTGTATTCGTGGATCAAACATGGACAATAACAGCTGACGTAACCACCCAGGCAAATTCAAAGGGGGTATTAGCAACCATGGGCGGTTATTTCGGAGGCTTTGCTTTACTTATTAAAGACGACAAACCCATGTTTTTGTATCGCGGTACCAACCAGCCGCAATGGCTGGTAACCATTCAATCACCACAAAAACTTACTGCAGGTAATCATAAGATCACCGTTGATTTTATTTACGACGGAGGAGGACTCGGGAAGGGTGCTAATATGATTTTGTCGGTGGATGGGAAGCAGGTGGCAAATGGGAGAATAGATCGAACTGTGTACCTACGATTTTCATTGGATGAAACCTGGGATGTAGGTGAAGACACCGGTACACCGGTGGAATTCAATGTATACGATGTGCCATTCAAATTCAATGGTCAGTTAAATAAACTGACGGTGGACCTGAAGGGGAATGCAAGTGTAAATAAATAATACTTGTTACTAATCCGTCACTAATTCCTCGCAAACCCACTGGAATCGGCCCTCGGTACTTTTTGTATCGGTACTGCACAAAATGTGACCATCTGCGCAAATGATTGAAATTCAATGAGGGAGGAGACGGGTGAAATCACCAAGAGCTGGTGAGCTCACCGGAAGTTCGTGGATAAAACTTCCCATATAACGATTCAAATGGTCTAATTAGGCTAACCGACCAATTCTTTAGTCATTGATTTAATAAATGCGATCTTATCTTTTTTCACCTCTTTCAACATTGCTTTTATATCTGCCGGTATAGGGAAATATTTTTCAGCCCATAGGTTTATTTCAATCATTATAGGGAGTAAGTCAATTCCTTTTTTAGTTAACCTATATAACACTTTGGCTTTACTATCCGGGTGATCTAATTTTTCAATAATCTTGTTTTCTTCCAGCACCAGTAACCTGGAGGCTAGTATATTGGTCGCTATTCCTTCTGGGGACTTTAGAAAGTCGCCATAGGTGCACTCTTTTGCATACATTAAGTCCCTGATAATCAACAGAGACCACTTATCTCCCCATATATCGAGCGAATTACTGACAGGACAGTCTGATCTTTTTTTTGGTTTCATAAAAAATATTTTCCAAAATCACTTGCATTATGCAAGTAAGTTATATATTTGCACTTGCAATTTGCAAGTAAAAATACAAAACAATATGTAATGAAACAAACAATTTTAGTAACTGGAGCATCTTCGGGCTTTGGTTTGTTAGTCGCAAACGAGCTACACAAAAGGGGGTACAATGTAATCGGCACAAGCCGTAACCCTGAAAAGTATGCGACAACGTTACCGTTCAAAATGATTGCATTAGACCTTGATTCAGAGCAGTCAATTAATACTTTTTCAGAAAGGATATTCAAAGAAATAAGTCGTTT
>JBGPBW010000308.1:0-5130 GCA_041481385.1 Puia sp. | reverse complement strand
TTCCTGCATCGTAACACCATAGATCACGTCCACCGTACTCATGGTCATTTTATTATGGGTCACGATGATGAACTGTGAATTATCGCTGAACTGTCGGATCATATTGGTAAACTTTCCCACGTTTGCATCATCCAGTGGCGCGTCCACTTCATCCAAAATACAAAACGGTGCCGGTTTGATCAGGTAGATCGCAAATAAAAGGGCCGTTGCTGTAAGTGTCTTTTCACCGCCGCTTAGCTGTTGTATCGATGAAGGTCTTTTACCCTTGGGTTTAGCTATAATGTCAATGCCGGTCTCTGCCAGATTTTCAGGATTCTCCAATATCAGGTCTGCTGTATCCTCCTCAGTGAACAGTGCTTTAAACACTTTCTGGAAATTCTCCCGCACTTTGCCAAAGGTTTCCAGGAATTGCTGGTTGGCCGTGGTTTCTACTTCCTGTATCGTTAACAACAAGGTATCCTTTGCATTCACCAGGTCATTTTTTTGCTCAACGATGAAATCATAACGTCTCTTCATTTCCTGAAAAGCTTCTACAGCTGTGGGGTTTACTTCGCCCAGATTTTCCAGTCTTTTCTTCATCCGGTCAGCCTTTTCCTGCAGCTCTTCTGCCGGCAGTTCGCCCGTCCTCGCTTCGTCAATGATATCGTCCAGATTGATCCGGAATTCCACATTTAATCTCTCTTTCATACCTGCCAGCTGCAATTTCAGATCGTTAAGACGGTCTTTTATTTCGCTGAGAATATGTTCGGCATTCTCCTTCTGCCGGATCAGCTGCCTCAGTGATGTTTCCTTTTCACTCAGGCTGTTCCGTTCGAGGTAATAAGCCTGGTCCGCCGCATTGAGTTTTTTCTCCTCCTCATCTTTATTGCGGAGCATTTCTGTCAAAGCAACTTCCAGTACCTGAAGGGATTCGTTACTTTCTGTGATCTGTTGCCGGGCAAGGTCCAGTTGTTGCCGGTTATCTTCAAGCTGGATCTTCAGATCGAACAACTGTTTATTCCGGAACTCACGTTCCTGTTTAAGCGCTGCAATCCGGTTTTGTTGTTGAATGACCTGGAGATTGAGTTCATTGTACTCCGCCAACGCACTATTATATGCAGATTCGGTTGCATTAAATTGTTCCTGTCCCTGAAGAATTTTTTCCCTGAGTTCATTTACGGTGTCGAGAAGGTTCAGGGCTTCAGCCCGGGTGCCTGCAATGGATTCATGTGTGAGTTGTAGTTGATTCCGGAGTTCCTCGATTCGTTTTAAACCTGAATCCTGGAGACCGTTAAGATTTTCCGTTTTGTTCTGAATGGAAAAAAGCTGATTATTTAACCGATTAATATCCTCCTGCACTTGTTTGAGTGCCTGTTCTTTCAACTGCTCATTAAACCCGATCACTTCATTGTGACGTGCCTGAATTTCTATTTTCAACCGGCTCACCACTTTTTCCTGCGCCAATACATCTTCGGCAATTTTCTCCAGGTTCTTGGCACGGCCAATTTTCTTTCCTTCAAACAACCCCACACTTCCACCGGTAAGCGAATATTTTCCTTTTACATATTTACCATGTTTTTCCAGGATCACTGATCCGTTGGATTCATTGTTGAACCATTCCATGGACGGCTCGTTTTCGGCGATAAAAACATGCTGAAGCAGGTATTTGGCCAGTGGCAGATATTTTGAATCCACTTCGATCACACTCAGCGCAGAAACCGTATCGGCAGGTTGCTGGTGTGTATCCGGTAATTCTGACGGAAATTTATTCAAAAGGAAAAAATTCGCCTTGCCTTTCTGGTTGACGTCGAGCAGGTGAACCGCTTTTAGCCCTTCCTCCAGGTCGTTAACGACATAATAATTCAGATAAGGTTCCAACACATTTTCAACCGCAGTTCTGAATTCCTCTTTTACATAAATGATATCAGACAACACGGGTGCCGTATGATTCCAGTTCGGATTATTGTGCAGGAACTTGACACTTTCCGGATAACCCTCCATGGAATCTATCAGACTTTTCAACAGGTCGTATTCGTTTTTGCGGGCATCATATCTGCGATTCTCCTCAGCGAGCTCCTGTCGAAGCAATTCAAGTTTTTCCTGAGTTTGCAGAATCTGTTCGCGGGTTCGTTCCTGATGTTCCTGCAACTGCAGCAGATCCGTTCTGCGGGTTTCCAGTTGTTCTGTTGTAAGATCTGCATCAAAAGCCAGTTGTTTGATCTGCTGCGTCCTGGTGGCGAATTCTTCTTCCTGCTGTTTCAGTAATCTGTCCAGGTTTTGAATGGAAGTATCTGCAACAGCTATATTTTTTTCCGAATCAAATTGCAATCGTTGGGCATGCGCGTGTTCACTCCTCGTCTGATCGAGCAGTTCCTTCATACTGCCGAAAGACTTTCTGGCCAGCTCTGTCTTTTCTGAAAGTATTTCCAGGTTCTGTTTTAACTGATCCAGTTTATGATCCTCCTCTTCCACCTGGGATTCAGTAAATTGAACACTTTCTTCCAGACCCGTTATCTGACCTGAACCTTTGATGAGAAAATCATCAAAGCTGGATTCCTTTTCCTTCAGGAAATCAATCCGCTGACTGACGAGGTTCTTCTCTCCCTCTTTATTTCTCAGTTGTTGAACCAGGTCGTTAAATGCATGTTGTAAAACCTGCAATTGTTTTTCTTTCTCAATGAAAGCAAGTTTGTCCTGTTCAAGTGCAGCTTCTTCTCCTGCGATCGTTGCTTCAAGCTGGAATTTTTTGTCAGTTTCCGACTCTGACTGGGATTGAAGGTTTTTGTAACTGGTATTAAATCCCTCCAGGGATGCTTTGGTTAATTCGATACTGACTTCCCGGTAGTCTTTTTTAATCTCAAAATACTTCTCTGCTTTTTTTGCCTGATTTTCCAACGTTTTCAACTGATTGTTGATTTCAAACAGTAGATCCTCTATCCGGGCCAGATCCTGCTCAGTTGCATCCAGCTTCTGCCGGGCTTCTTTCTTCCTGGTTTTATAGATGGATATGCCGGCAGCCTGTTCCAGCATGCGCCGGCGGCTGTTTTCCTTATCACGGATGATATCATCCACCATACCCAATTCAATGATGGCATAACTGTCGGTAGAAATACCGGTATCCATGAACAGGTTTTGGATATCCTTCAGGCGGCAGCTCACGTCGTTGAGGCGGTATTCGCTTTCACCACTTTTGTAAAATTTGCGGGTAACCGTTACGGTATTGAATTCAGTCGGCAACAGGTTTCGGGTATTCTCGAACGTTAGGCTAACTTCAGCAAGCCCTGATGCGGTACGGCTCTTGGAACCATTAAACACAAGACTCTCCAGATTCTCAGATCTGAGATGGCTGATTTTCTGTTCTCCAATTACCCATCGGATGCTATCTACAATATTACTTTTGCCACATCCATTGGGCCCGATGATGCCGGTAATGCCTTCATTGAAAAGAATATGGGTCCGGTCTGCAAAACTCTTAAACCCCTTAATATCCAGACTTTTTAAACGCACGGATCACAATATTGGTAGGGGACAAACCTAATCAAAATGCTGAATGGTTTCCCCTCCTGTTAATAAGTAGTGGATAGTCTTTTAGTCATCTGAGTTTCTCCTGGTCAGTCGTCTTTTGAGTTCTGCAATGGGCATATCAATCTGTTTTCCCATAACCTGGTTCCCACGGTAGGTGATTACCTTTAGTATAACTGCATCCCTGGGCACCAGAAGAGGTTGGGAATATACCGGGTAAAAATTATCCGGATGAGAATTGTCGAAACTATAATGGATCGACAACCCCTCTATTTCGGTGCTTAATGTGATGAGCAGTGAGTCCCTGCTATCCTTGCCAACCTGGAAAATCGGGTCGAACATCGTCTTCGCATATTTTACATTCTGCAGATCCATCCTTCTGAAATTATATTCCACTTTTTCTGCAAATCTTTTCCAGTTTTTGTTCTCTTTGGGCGACCATACGCATTCGGCTACTGCAAGGGTTCTAGGCCAAACCATATACTGCAGGTGGCGGGTATTATATACTTGCTCGGTCCAGAGATTGGCCTGTCCGCCCAGTATAAATTTTGATTCCACACCTTCAGGAACGGGTTCAAATTCGTAAGTTTTATTCAGGCGCAGGGTCGCATAAACCTGCGGTTCACTGATCGCATCTCCCTGCATATAGTCCAGGTATACAAAAGTTGTTGGGCTCATGACCACCTGGTGACCCATTTTAGCGGCGGCAATCCCGCCTTTTATGCCCCTCCAGCTCATCACGAGGGCATTGGGTGCCAGGCCGCCTTCCAGGATCTCGTACCAGCCGATCAATTTCTTGCCTTTGGACTCAACAATTTTTTCTACACGTTTCTCAAAATAACTCTGTACCTCTTCCATGGTCTTCAGGTTTTCCTTAGCCATAAGCTGTTTGATCTGATCGCTTTTCTCCCAGTAATTCTTGGCGCACTCATCACCGCCAACATGTATATAGGGAAATGGAAATAAGGCGGCGATTTCTGTAAAAACCGTATCCAGGAATGTGTATACTTTTTCGTTGGCAGGACAAAGCGTATTGTCTTCCAGGGCAACCGGACCGGGCCAGTCCATAAATTTTTCGCCGGAAACAACCTGGTATTTTTCTGAACCTGCTGTACAGGAAAGATCCGGGTAGGCAACGATCGCGGACATACTGTGGCCAGGGACGTCTACTTCAGGAAGGATGTTTACAAAACGATCCTGGGCATACTTTACCATCATGCGGATATCGTTCTGGGTATAGAATCCGCCATAAGTTCTTGGTTCGTCTGCAGGAATCGGTGTAAAGGTTCCGAAATATCCTTCCCTTTTTACATTCCAGGCTCCCACTGTCGTGAGCCGGGGCAGGCTTTTAATTTCAACCCGCCAGCCTTCGTCGTCCGTCAGATGCATATGCAACAGATTGAGCTTATACTGAACCATCAGGTCGATAAAATCTTCAACATCTTTCACCGTAAAAAAGTGGCGGGAAACATCGAACATAAGGCCCCTCCAGACAAAGCGGGGATAGTCGGTAATTTCCACAACGGGAACCTGCCAGACCACGTTGTTCATCTGTGTTTTGCTGTCTATTTCCTGGGGCATCAGTTGCCAGAGCGTTTGTAAGCCATAAAAAAGACCTGCGGGTTTATT
>JBGPBW010000307.1:0-5142 GCA_041481385.1 Puia sp. | reverse complement strand
TAACGGTCAACGGTCAACCCCGCATTTGCGGGGGTCAACGGTCAACCCCGCATTTGCGGCGGTCAACGCTTAAATACAAGTACCGTTCAGATTGAATCGGGGTCGATCAGCGGTTATTATAATGAACGGACAGGCGTAACCGCTTATAAAGGAATTCCCTTTGCCGCACCACCCGTAGGGCCGTTACGATGGAAACCGCCACAGCCTGCAGCAATCTGGAAAGGTACCAGGGAATGTGTTCAATTCGGAGCCAGCCCCATGCAGCCCAAGCCCGTCTCTTTTTTATTTCTCGGACCCGAATTTGTCGTACCCGCTTCTCCAATGAGTGAGGATTGTCTTTTTATAAATGTATGGACCGCGGCCCATACTGCCCGAGAGAAAAGGCCGGTGCTGGTATGGATTTATGGCGGCGGCTTTGTGACCGGTGGTGCAGCCGCTCCGGGTTATTCAGGTGAAGCGCTGGCAAAACAGGGAATTATCTTTGTTTCATTTAATTACCGCCTCGGCATCTTTGGTTTTTTTTCACATCCTGAACTCACAGCAGAATCTTCTCACCATAGTTCCGGCAATTACGGATTGATGGACCAGATTGCTGCGCTCAATTGGGTGAAAAAAAATATCTCTGCGTTCGGTGGCGATCCGGACCGCGTCACCATTGCGGGACAATCTGCCGGATCGGCCAGTGTGAACTGCCTCCTGGCCTCTCCGCTTACTCCGGGTCTGTTCCAGGGTGCAATAGGAGAAAGTGGTTCGCTGGTCCTTGAAAATCCACTGCTCCGGATGCGAACGCTTCAAGATGCAGAACAGGATGGCGAACGCGTAGCTAAAAATCTTCAAGCCAAAAACCTGAACGACCTGCGACTCATACCTGCTGAAGATTTGCAAAAGAAAGGATTCGGATTTTATTCTCCCACGATTGATGGCTACGTAGAACTCCGCTCCGTTGCTGAAGCCTATAAACAGGATAAACAAATCCATGTTCCGTTCCTGACCGGATGGAATGCTGATGAAGGAATTATCCTGGGGATGGAAAGCAAAGAGAATTTTACGAAACAGGCTGCACAATTCGGTGCCGACTCCAATCTCTTTAGAAAATATTTTCCTTCAGCTACTGATTCGGAATCCACGGCTTCCCAGATCCGGTTGAGCGTGGACAAAACCATCGGTCTCTCTTCCTATGCATGGGCCCTGGAACAAAATAAAAACAATCCTGCAAAAACTTTTCTTTACCAATTCACCCGCAAGCCACCCGCCACCGGCGATAAAAAACGTTTTGGTGCTTATCATACCGCAGAGATCGGTTATGCCCTGCACAATCTCGACAGTATCCAACGGGCCTGGGAACCTGTGGACTTCCATCTGGAAAATGAACTCTCCTCCTATTGGATTCAGTTTGTGAAAACGGGAAATCCAAATCAAGACGGACAACCCGAATGGAGACCATTTACAAATGATAATCCGGCCTGCATTATTTTTGGAGATACCACAAGGGTCGTATTCCTGCCAGACAAAGAAGTCCTTGATTTTTTATGGGCCCGGTATCCGGGCAACGGGAACAGCCGCTGAATCCGGGATGTATTCAGAAAGAACCCGGCCGCTCTAAAATGAAACCTTTATCTTTCCCCCCTGAAAATATTTTTATAGCCTTTTTTTGATGAATGATGTGGTTTAGATTAAGATTTTTTTTCCTTTTCCTACTCCTTCCATTTTGTGTTTCTGCCCAGTCAGGTTGGAGATGGGTTCCCACGGATAGCCTGAAGGATTTGACAGATGTCATCAATCACATCTTCAAAAAAGATCCCCTTGTAGATACAATTGAAAGAAAACAACAACATATTGAAATAGGCATATTTCCTGCAATCGGTTACACTTTACAGACCGGATTTGCTGCTGTCGTGAGCACCAATGCCGTGATTTACAAAAAACACCGAAATGCCAAAGACTCTACCAGCCTGCCTTCCTCAGTTGCCGCCAGCATCTCCTATTCCCAGTACAACCAGGTGATTTTGCCAGTTCAGGCCGTTTTATATTTTAACAACAACAAAACGATACTGGTTTCAGACTGGAGATACCTGAAATATCCTTCTTATACATATGGATTGGGTATGTATACCAGCCCGGCAGATCAGGATCAGTTAAATTATCAATACCTGAAATTCCACCAGTCTCTATTATTTCAAGTCCATCCACATATGTATCTGGGGGCAGGTTATGCACTGGATTATTTCTGGGATGTTGAAGAAGTGAACCCAAAACCCGGTAATGAAACTGACTTCGAAAAATACGGATCCGGTTCTTACTCAGTCGCATCAGGTATTTCTTTCAATTTTTTATACGACACGCGCGACAATTCCATCAATGCTTATAAAGGGACCTATTCAAATATCCTGCTGATACCCCGGTTTGAATTCCTGGGTTCCAATACCGACTGGACCTCTCTGTTACTGGAATGGAGGGGTTATTTTCGATTCCCTTCGAATTCCAATAATATACTTGCCGTCTGGAGTTATAACTGGTTTACCCTTATGGGTACGCCTCCTTACCTTATGCTGCCCAGCACAGGATGGGATAAAACATTTAATACGGGAAGAGGATATATACAGGGAAGATTCCGGAGTAACAATATGCTTGATGCGGAAACAGAATACAGGATTCAACTTACCCGGAACGGGTTGTTCGGTATGGTGGTCTTCGCCAATTTTGAAAGTTTCTCCAATATCAATACCTGGGCTTTTCCTTCCATCGCACCGGCAGGTGGACTGGGGCTGCGCATAAAACTCAACAAATATTCCCGTACCAATATTGCCATCGACTATGGATGGGGGCGACAGGGATCACATGGGTTCTTCGTGAATTTAGGCGAAGCCTTCTGAAAGTGTGGATATGTGGAAGTATGGAGGTGTGGAAGTGAAATGATTAATGACAGTGTGAAAATGAGAATTCTAATTCCCCTCATTATCATTACACATTCTACTTCCACACCTCCATACTTCCACACCTCCACACTTCCGCATTATGCCTTTAGTATTGCATCTATCTCTTTCAGTTCTTCTGAAGTGAAATTTAAATTGTCAAGACATTTAATGGAATCCAGCAACTGCGAGGTTTTACTTACACCGATCAGTACGGAGGTTACGATTTCGTGACGAAGCACCCAGGCGAGTGCCAGCTGTGCAAGGTTTTGTCCCCGGCGTTTTGCAACCTCATTCAACTTTACTGCTTTTGCGATACGCTCCGGCGTTACTGCTGTTTCATCAATCGCGCCGTTGCCGCGATGACTCGCAGCACGGGATCCTTCCGGGATGCCTTTCAGGTATTTATCAGAGAGCATGCCCTGTGCCAGCGGACTAAAGCATATGCAACCCACACCTTCTTTTGTAAGTGTATCAAGCAGCCCTCCTTCTATCCATCGCTCAAACATGGAATATTTTGGCTGATGAATCAGGCAGGGTGTGCCGAGTCCACGAAGGATGTCAACTGCTTTTTTTGTTTCCTGTGCTGAATAACTGGAAATACCCACATACAGGGCTTTACCCTGACGTACGATCTGATCAAGCGCACCCATACTCTCTTCCACGGGTGTATCGGGATCCGGACGGTGGTGATAAAAAATATCAACGTAATCAAGCCCCATTCTTTTCAGGCTTTGATCCAGGCTGGCTACCAGATATTTTCTTGAACCGTAATCACCATAAGGACCAGGCCACATGCCCCAGCCTGCTTTGCTGGAAATAATCAGTTCATCCCGGTGATCTTTAAAATCCTGTTTGAAAATTCTCCCGAAATTTTCTTCAGCGGATCCGGGCGGCGGACCGTAGTTGTTCGCGAGATCGAAATGCGTGATGCCTTTATCAAAAGCCAGCCGCAGGATGTCGCGGGCAGTCTGTTGGTTGTCGATGTCGCCGAAATTATGCCATAACCCCAGAGAAACGGCTGGTAATTTCAGTCCGCTCCTGCCGCAACGGCGGTACAACGTATGATCATAGCGGTTTTCAGAAAATGTATAAGCCATAGTAATTGCTATTGAGATGCAAAGATGGTTAAAAAGAAATTGAAATTGAAATGCAAAAATGGTGAAAAAGAAAGTAGAAATTGAAAAACAAAGATGATTAAAAAGAATTCAAATAAAAATCCGGGTTCCGGAGAAACTTTCACGAAACTCGCGGGGTGTGCAGCCTTTTTTCTTTTTAAAGATCCGGTTGAAATTTGAAATATTATTGAAGCCACAATGATAGGCAACCTCCGCAATCGAATTCGTGGATTCAATCAGGATACGGCTCGCGTGTCCGAGACGGATTTCTGTGAGGCTGTCGATAAATGTATTACCCGTCCGCTGACGGAAAAAACGGCTGAAAGACACATCGGACATATTAGACAGTTTCGAAACCTCCGACAGCGTGATGGTCTTGTCGAAATTTTTATTCATGTAATCGAAGGTCTTTTCAATACGGCGACTGTTGTACGTGAACTGATCGTTTGTAAAAGCAGAATCTGAAAGAATCCGGAGGTTTCGGGATATGGACAGGTCGTGCAGGATCGAGATCAGCTCAAGCACCGAATCGAAACCATGTTTTTGATTCAGGTCCTGAATGCGCGGAGCAAGATTTATGATGGTTTCTTTTGGAAAAAGTATTCCGCGGGCAGACTTATCGAACATGTTCTTTATAAAACTCAGCTGATTGCGACGAAGGAGTTTGTCGTCGAATAAATCTTTGTGAAACTGGATGGTGATTTCGTGGATCACTTTGGATTTACACTGGCTGTTAAACCAGGCGTGCTGCAGATTGGGCCCGACCAGCACCAGTTCCAATTCATCGATTTCCTCCATATGGTCACCGACCACACGACGGGCGCCTTTTGCACCACGTATGAAATTCAATTCAAATTCTTCATGATAATGCAGCGGAAAATCAAACCCTGATTTAACCCGTGAAAACAGCGTGAAGCAGTCGTTTTGCGTGAGTGGCGTGATCTCGCGAAGTAAATTTTTTTTCATGTTTCTTCAAATGCCGGGACCCTGATTTGTCCCTTCCCGGGTCCCGTTTCGACTTCTAAAGTAAAAAAAGTATTATAAATATGTAAAAAAAATGAACATACTAATTACCGGGATATACTCGCTGGCGTTGGGAAACGTGCGGGAAC
>JBGPBW010000306.1:0-5147 GCA_041481385.1 Puia sp. | reverse complement strand
TTTATACGAGGATTCAGGAGGCAGTTTATGGGCAGGAACAGATAATTTTCTTTACCGTTACAATCAAAATGAAGATAGGTTTACAAGTTTTTTTGATCCATTGGAAGAAATTAATTCGGTAAGTATTATAGGCATAATTGAAGATAATTCGAAAGATTTATGGCTCAAATCGGGATCAGCCATTATAAAACTGAACCCTGTTACGAAAGAAACATTCATTTATGGTGACAGGTTTGGAATAAGGCCAAACAGTATGGGGTTTTTCGGAGGAATGTATAAAAACAAACAAGGCCAGCTATATATTGGGCATGATCATGGTTTTTATACTTTTTCCCCTGAAGAACTGGCTGTTAAAACTAATTTGAAAATTGTCATTACGGATTTGTTCATCAACACCCTTCCA
Source organism: Puia sp. (assembly GCA_041481385.1). Lineage (GTDB taxonomy): Bacteria > Bacteroidota > Bacteroidia > Chitinophagales > Chitinophagaceae > Puia. The sequence continues at coordinate 4,744 of JBGPBW010000306.1, read as the reverse complement.
GTATTACCCGGCATTAGTAGCCCTATACAAAGACCAGTTGAAGAGATCAGTAATTTAGAATTAAGGTACAACCAGAATAGTATCGCTTTTAATTTTGCAGCCATTGATTACCGGAAACCAGATGCTACCAAATATTTTACCATGCTTGAAAACTATGATAATACCTGGCGGGAAGCGAAGGCTGAGAAGAGTTCATACTATTTAAATGTAACACCTGGTAATTATGTGTACCGGATAAAAGTTTTTAACAGTGACGGAACAAAAGGAGAAAAAGTGATAACTATCCGGATATATCCACCTTGGTGGAATACATGGTTGTTTAGGATATCTGCAATTATTTTCATTGGCGTCATTTTCTACAGATTAATACGCTGGCGTTTGAAACAAAAATTCAGACTGCAACTGGAGCGTTCAGAAAAGGAAAGGCAAATGGCTGAACTGAAGCAAAAAGGAACTGAACTGGAAATGCAAGCCCTTCGTGCCCAGATGAATCCACATTTTATTTTTAATTCGCTTAATTCCATCAACTGGTTTATCCAACAGAACAACCAGGCGAAGGCTTCAGAATACCTCACTAAATTTTCCAAATTGGTGCGCCTGATATTGCAGAATTCGAAGGCTTCACTAATTCCTTTGGAATGCGAACTGGAATCATTGGCACTTTATCTGGACCTGGAAGAGATGCGGTTTGACTATCATTTTTCCTACAAAATTTCAGTTCCATCCGATATGGACAAATCCCTGCTGAAAGTACCGCCACTGATCATTCAGCCCTATGTTGAAAATGCAATTTGGCATGGATTATTGCATCAAGACAAAAAAGGCCAACTGGAAATTGTAGTGATTGAGGAAGATGATCAGTTATTTTTTAAAATAACAGATAACGGCATAGGTCGTAACCAGGCTGCTGTGCTTGGAAGCAAATCGGCAACAAAGCATAAATCAATGGGCATGCAGATAACAGGGGAGCGAATTGCCCAGTTACAGCGGCTGGGTGCAAAGGAATCATCTGTGAAGATCTATGACTTATTGCTAATGGATGGAAGTGCTGGAGGTACCGAAGTAGTAATTAAAATACCCGTTATGTATGATTAAAGCTATCCTTATCGACGATGAAGTGAATTGTCTCAACTCATTGAACAAGCTGATCAGTGATTATTGCCCGGAGGTACAGGTGGACGACCGTTGCAGGTCCGGGAAAAAAGCGCTGGAATCGATTGAAAAGTTAAAGCCTGAACTTGTGTTCCTCGATATTGAAATGCCCGTGATGAATGGTTTTGAACTGTTGGAACATTTTAAGCAAATTCCTTTCTCTGTGATCTTTACAACCGGTTATGACCAATATGCAATTAAAGCCATTCGCTTCAGTGCGCTGGATTATTTATTAAAGCCTATCGATCCGAAGGAACTTGTTGCTGCTGTACACAAAGTGCAGGTTCAGAAAAATCCACCGTTTGCAGAACAATTTCGTTTTCTGATGGACCAGATACAGCACAAGGAAACCGTCCTTACGAAAATTGCTGTGCCCACTTCTGAAGGATTTGAATTAATTCTTGCCGATCAGATAATACGTTGTGAAGCCGACTCAAATTATACCCATCTTTTTCTTAAGAATAAGACCATGATAATTGCCTGCCGTACTTTAAAGGAAATGGAAGAACAGCTACATAATTTTAATTATTTCCTTCGAGTACACCATTCCTATATTGTTAATTTGAATGAAGTAACCAAATATATACGGGGTGAAGGCGGTTACCTTGTTATGGCAGATGGTTCAACCGTAAACGTTTCCCATAGTCGCAAAGATGCCTTGTTGAAACTCTTCTGATTTTCGTCTATTTATTCTCTCTTGCTGATTGATTTCACTCAAATACATCGCAAAAGGCGGCAACTGCTCACTCGCGCTCTTTTTTAGTAATGTGTTGAACTACATTTGAACTATCAACCAATATAGATTATTCAATAAAGTCTTACACTGAAGGAAATTTGTTTCTCGACAGAGCCAGCGAGCTGCAGCTAATCAGACCTTTTATATTGGTTTACTTACTTGTTACTTATTTTTTAATCACTAAAATAAACAGTTATGAAAAAGCAACTAAAGTCTATACTGCTTTTTTTAGCAGTACCTTTTATTATTTTAACAGGATGCAGTAAAAGCGACAGCGTGGTGCCGCCTGCAGTAAATAATTCTCCTGGTCAGAATACAAATCTAACAACCACCAACAGCGTAAGTACACCAACATCTGTAAATTCCGTTCCCACGCCGATTACCATTACTGCACCATTTATAGATATTGGAACATATCCGATCTTTCCGGGGACCTTTACCATGAGCGGAGCGATTGAATCGTCAGGGGAAGCTACAATGGACGCTGGCTTTAATGAAAATTTTATTAGGGCTCATTGCATCCTTACATTTACGGATAATAATGGAACTATCGTAATTCACGAACAATGTCAATTTGGGAGTACTCCCCATAAGGGAAGGTGGGAAATTGTTAGCGGGACAGGTGCTTATGCGAATCTTCAGGGTAACGGGTCGAATACCATGTCTGGACCCCGCGAACTAGAGGAAGATTTGGTGGGATTTATTTACAAAAGGTAGATATTTTAGCTTCACGAAACGGATAACTAACTACCCTGACATGACGGGTGTCGTCGGAGAAAGCTCAAAGTATGCCGTCTCAGAAATGGGGCGGTTTTACTTATCCAGGTATAATAGCGAATGCTTCCACTTAAATCCAATGTATTCGTACTAACTTAAGCAATCCATAATATCATCTTAGCTACATGAATATCATAAACAGACTGGCTAATTTAAATCTTCAGCGTAAATAATGTTTCTAAATTAGAAACTTAAGGGCGTGTTTCCTGAATATTAACTTTTAATTATTTTAACATGGAAACAAAACCTCAAAAGACCTCTGCCGAAAACTTTGTAAAGGAAATCCGCCGTAAAACCGGGCGGCTATTTACCTCCGAACAAAAGATCCTCATTGTAATGGAAGCTATCCGTGGAGAAAATCCAGTTGTAGAGATTTGCCGGAAGTATGGCATTCATCAAACCCAGTTTTACAAGTGGAATAAACAGTTCCTGGAAGCCGGTGAAAAGTTGATGGCTGGTGATACGACCCTGGGAGCTACCACAGATGAAGTAGTTATGCTGCGTAAAGAAAACCAGCGGCTTAAAGATATGGTCGTAGATCTGATGCTCCGCTTTGACATCGTAAAAAAAAATTTATCTATTTTGGAATAAATGAAAAATGGAAAAGTATATTTACGTGTCCCCTACATAGCTCGCCAAATAGCCAGGTGCTAATCCGTCGCTAATTCCTCGCAAACCCAATTGAATCGCTGGACAGTACTTTTTGTATCGGTACGGAACAAAATGTGCCTATACTCACAACGGGTTGGAAGTCAACGAGAGAGAAGACTGGCGAAATCACGGAGATCTGGTGAGCTTACCGGAAGTTCTTGGATAAAACTTCGCTACTTCCAGATTATTCATTGATATTCATTATAAAGCAGCAACTAGCTTACTCTCTGCTATATTATAGGTTTTTAAGATTGGCTTGCTTTTATACATAGCTTTAATCTTATCAACCAGGTTCCTGTAGGTTCCACTGGAATCATAAACATCAGCATCTGCTGCAGATATCCATTCTGTTAAAGAAATGTACTCATTGGCAATATCAGTCGGTTCCAATAACCATATTCCGATATTTCCCTTTTGCTTTTTTACAACAGGAATGACTTCCTCGTTAAAAATCCTTTTAAGATCACCCTGGCGTTCTGGCAAAATGTCGATGAAAGTTAAACGGGCAAACATAAAAGCCTCCTTTTTTTTATGTGAAAAATAATTTGATTATAAATAAAAGAAGAAAAAATGTAGTCTTCCGAGGCAGATAGAATTTATCTTGTTGTCAATGGATTGTAGTTTAAAGTTATTATTAAGATAGTGATCAATTTATTGATTGCCATTTATCTTATGGTCAATGGGGTAATTCTGGAGGTATTGCTTTAAGCCAAACGAAATTGCTTTTACCAAAGGGATCTCACTCTGTACAAGCGGACCTAACTCAAATCCTTGAAATCTTATTTGTTGATCGGATTTATCTTCCAAAATTCTTGATATATCACAGCACATTTTCCCATTGTTGTTCATAATGGTAGCTTGAGCGCTGTAGCATTCACCTTTAAAATTGAAATGAAAGGTTGTCAATGACTGAAGTTATACTTTCAAGGTACGAAAATTTAGGCAGTTAAGAGGATTTAGATTCCTTTGCCTCCAGGGCCCTGTAAACTCCATAATCTTTCCATAGTTGAATGTCCGGACATCGGGAATAAGCCAAAATGGGCCCCTCTTTTCTTTGAATTACTTTTTCTCAGTCTGTCAATGAATCTTAGTTTGTTCCGGCAGTTTAAACTCCAGGGTTTTTTATAGAATCGACGATCTGAGAAATATCGTGGGAATACACGCTGAAAATGATCTACTAAAATAACCGGTAGCCAACAGGCAATAAAGGCATCTAAATTATGGAAAGCGTGAATAGGCTAGTCTAGGCTGCTTTCAGCGATTGAGCAATGGGGAATCCCAGATTTATACAAATCTCACTAAAATGTAGTTACTAATCGGTGACTAAATCCCAGCAAACCCACTAGAATCAGCCTACGGTATTTTTTGTATCGTAAAAGTAACCAAAGTGACCATATGCGCAATGGGTTGGAAATCAAAGAGGGAGAA
>JBGPBW010000305.1:0-5158 GCA_041481385.1 Puia sp. | reverse complement strand
TAAATAAAGGCCCAGAAAAGATTCTGCCGGATAGTTCGTACAGTGTCCCGGGACAGTTTGAAGGCTTTTGAGATATTGTTCAAATCAGAGCTAATAATTGTCATTTGAGCTACATCGATAGCAATATCGGAACCTTTACCCATGGCTATGCTCACGTCCGCCTGGGCCAGGGCCTGACTGTCATTGATGCCGTCGCCGACCATTGCAACTGTTTTTCCGGATTCTTTAAGAGATTTGATAAACATTTCTTTTTGCGCAGGTAATACACCAGCCTTAAAATGTTTGATTCCCACCTGGTCTGCAACGATCTGGGCTGCACTCATATGATCGCCAGTTAACATATAGACATCAATTCCTTGATTTTGTAGTCCTAGAATGGCTGCTTTTGATCCAGACTTAACCGGGTCTGTGATGGCAATCAATCCTAGGAGCGCATCATTTTTAGAAAAATGGACTACTGTTTTCCCTTGTTTTTGAAGGTTCCTGATCTGATTTTCAAAAAGGGAATTTTCTTTAACTTCATATTCAATCATTAAATTCAAATTACCAACGAGATAGCGGTCGTTTTCATAAAAAGCGCAAACACCTTTACCGGTAATACTTTCAAAATCTCCAATTTTCAACGGTTCAATCTCCATTTTCAATAAATGATTGACGATCGATATAGCCAGGGGATGCTCAGATTTCATTTCAAGAGACAGCAATACCTGTTTATAAAGATCATTATTCTCATATTCAACGAAGAACATGTCTGTTACTTGCGGCTTGCCTTCGGTAATTGTGCCGGTTTTGTCCATGACAACCGTGTTAACTTTGTTTGCGAGCTCGAGGCTCTCCGCATCCTTGATCAAAATGTTTGATTCTGCTCCTTTACCAATGGCAACCATAATGGCAGTCGGAGTGGCCAAGCCGAGTGCACAAGGACATGCAATGACAAGTACAGTAACCGCTGCTAGCAGTCCATGACTGAAAGCATAGGTGTCTCCAAGTATCGTCCAAATTACAAAGGTTAATATGGATATTCCAATAACAACCGGAACGAAAATGCTCGAAATTTTATCTACTAATTTCTGAACGGGTGCCTTGCTTCCCTGGGCAGCCTGTATCGTTTTTATGATTTGGCCCAAAACCGTATCGAAACCCAATTTTTCAGCCACAAATTGAAAACTTCCTTTTTGATTGATAGTGCCTGCAAATACCTTGTTTCCTTTCAATTTTTGAACGGGTACTGGTTCGCCAGTAATGGTACTCTCTTCTACAAAGGATGATCCCTCTGTTACTGTTCCATCTACCGGAATTTTTTCTCCGGGCTTTACCACCAAAATTTCATTAATTTTCACATCCTCAATCTGAATTTCTATTTGTTCATGATTACGGATAACATGCACGGTTTTAGCCTGTAAACCAATTAATTTCCGGATAGCTGACGCGGTTTTTGATTTTGCTCTTTCCTCCAGCAATTTTCCTACAGAAATAAATGCAATGACAACGGTGGCAGCTTCAAAATACACATGCGCTTGCAATCCCCGATTTATCCAGTAGGCTGAATAAATCGTATTGAATACGCTGAATGCCCAGGCTGAACCGGTGCCAATGGCAACCAGAGTATCCATGTTGGCTTTTTTATGCCGGGCTTGCCTCCAGGCATTGATAAAAAAGGGTTTACCGAAATAGAATAACACGGGAGTGGATAAGAACATCATAATCCAATTGGCGTAATGCACGTTCATGAAAAACATGCCCATCAAAACAATAGGCAGTGACAATAACGACGCACCAATCGTCCTTTGTCTGAGCGATTTATAGAGTTTTTCCTGAGCTTCTTCTTTTAAGAAGTCTTTATTTTCCAGGTCAATCACCAGATCATAACCGATGGCCTGGATACTATTTTGAAGTATTTCCGGGGTAGTTTCCTTAGGATCATAGGATACCCATGCACTTTGGTCTGCGAAGTTTACAGTAACCTCCTGAACGCCTGATAGAGATTTCAAAGTCGATTCAACATTCACAGCGCAGGATGCGCAGGTCATTCCAGTAACAGGAAAAGTCTCCTTAATATTCGATTTATTTGATATTTTCTTCTTAAAGAAGGCAGGCTGTTTTAAAGATATCGATGAATTCATCTTGTAGCTTTTAATGGCCTTTAGCCTTATGCAAATTGCTACATAATGGGGAGGTAATTGTTACAAGATTGGAAGGGAAATGTACATAATTTACCGGTTAAATCTTATCCAGCGGTATACGCATGTTTTTTTTTAGGTTTTTGAAATGCGAAGGGGTTAGTCCGGTTGTTTTTTTAAACTGCTGGGATAAGTGTTGAACGCTGCTATAACCAAGTTTATCTGCTATTTCTCTTAAAGTAAGTTCTGCATACATTAAGAGTTCTTTAGCTTTTTCTATTCTTTGTAAAATCACATATTTTTCAATGGTCATGCCTTCGATAGAAGAAAACAATCCACTGATATAGTGATAGTCGAGGTTTAATTTTTCGGATAACAGGACAGAAAGTTTTTTGGTCAGCTCTTCTGCTTCGGTTCCATGTATAAGTTGAATAATTGAAGATTTTATTTTTTCTACGAGGGTGCTTTTTTTGTCATTCAACAATTCAAAACCCAGAATATTCAATCGACCTTTTAACTCCATTATTTGTGCGCTGGAGTGTTGGCCTGCTAGTTCCACTTCCCCAAGCTGGATATTTTGGTAATTTAAATGTAACTTATCCAATTCCTGTCTTACTACCAGGATACACCGATCGCAAACCATGTTTTTTATATACAGTGTTATTGCCTGATTTGGTTTAATTGAAGACGCTTTCACAATTAAAATTTTTTTCTCTAAAACGTGCAATATATAAAATTCTGTTTTGTTTTGAATGGCGTCTCATGATAAAAGTCGTAAGGCCCAAATTCCGTTGAAGGATTTAATTGTTAGTCTCCTGGGGAAAATTTTGGGATAGGTGTCAGAATGTATATCCCAAATTAAACATGAAATTAGCCGGAGCACCGGGCCATTTATTAATATTGTTATAAGCGCCCATCCAATAGGTCTGGTTGGTAATATTATTAACAATCACCGCTGCGGATATTTTTTTGAAGCCGAAACTGATACCTCCGTTCAGTAAGAAATAGCCAGGCAAATTGATATCCGGATCAAGGGTAGATCTTTTTCCTACAAAAGAATGACCAATCGAAATACCAAATCCCCGGATATTGTTTTTATTAAATGCGTATTTAATCCAGCTCGCGCTGGAATTTCTGGGCGCATTGGCCACTGTCGTTCCCACTTTCGATGGATTTTTATCCTGCGTTATAGTGGCAACATCATAAGCGTAAGAAATCATAATACTCAGGTTGGGAAGAATATTTCCGGTGGCCTCTGCCTCAATACCTTTTGACCTGTTCTGTCCCTGCTGAACAAAAAGATTCGGATTCGAAGGATCACCTGCATTGACGGCAACATTGTCAACGGTCAGCTGGTAAAAAGCCAGAGATGCCGCCAGTTTGTTTTGAAAAAAACCACCTTTTACGCCGGCTTCATATAATTCACTGATAAGGGGTTTAAAGGGCTGGTCAAATACCTGCGCCTGTGCAGACCCTTCAAAGGGATCAAATCCCTTATTATATGTAGCGTAAAGATTAACATGGGGTGTCAGCACATAAACGATGCCTAGACGCGGAAGAAAAACATTTTCATGTAAACCAGTAACACCGTCTTCATCTTCGCTTTCGTAGAACTCTTCCCGCAGACTCGCCAGAATTTTCCACCGGTTAAAACCCATTTCATCCTGAATATATACGCCCTGCGTTTGGTAAGCGCTCGCATCCACGCCTGTTGTATTACTATTGAAATCCGACAGCAGATATCCGGCAGGGGGGAGCTGATTGTATTGTGGATTTGTTAAACTGAAACCACCAACGATGCCGCTGCCTGCTCCGAACTGACCCGGGTTTTCAAAATACTGCTGGTTCAGATCCACATCGCTTTCTATATAATCATAACCCAGCAGAAGCTTGTGACTGACCTTACCTGTATTCGCCAGATACGTAAAATAATTAGTCAGTGTGTTGGTAACCGTATGATAATTCCAGGTAGTATATAACAGATAGATAGAATCAACTGTGGCGTAATTGTTAAAACCATGTTCCGCTACATCCTGCTTTGTGTTATAGTTCAGGTATCCGAAATTAAAACTCAAACGCTTATTGATGGCATAAGAGAAACTCAGAATGGAAGTGAGGTCTGTCTCCTTCAGGAAATTTCCGGGCTGCGATACCGTCAGTTTGATCGGCGTCGCGCTCAGGTTGTCATCATTTTCCAGACCTGGCTGGCCATTGTCCAAAACGCCATCGATATGGGACAGGGAGAAATCGAAATTAATTTTGATTTTATCATTAGGAACAAAAGTTAACGATGGGGCTACCTGGTATGATTTGCTGTGGATCTGATCAGCGAATGAATTTTTCTGGTCCCAACCTGCATCTAACCGGTAAAGCAGTGTTTTCTTTTTATTGACTGTACCCGTTACATCACCCTCAGCCCTGAAATGGTCCCAGCTTCCTCCGAAAATACTCAATTCGCCTTCTGTGTGATCCAGGGGTTTTTTAGTGACGAGGTTAATCGTTCCTCCCGGATCACAATTACCGTACAATGTAGCTGTCGGTCCCTTGATCACTTCAATCCGTTCAATATTCACCAGCATGCTGCTCGTATACGTCGTATTGTATCCCCGCAGGCCGTTTATGTCATGTGCATTTTCCGCTCGAAATCCCCGGATGGTATATTCATCATATCCGGAATATTGATTTACGCCAGACACATCACCCACCGCGTCTTTCAGTGTAACTTCCATTTTGTCATGGATCAATTCTTTGGTTACTGCTGAAATACTCTGTGGAATGTCTTTGACCGGCGTTTCGGTCTTCGATCCAAAAAAAGAATAATCACTTTTGTACGATTTGGCGGATCGGCCATTGATTTCAACGGTCTGCAGCAGGGCTACACTTGTTGTAAGACGGATGATGCCCACATCCAGCGACTCACCTTTTTCGAGATGAACAGACAGTTTAAAAAGATTTGTTCCAACTGAAGAGACGATCAGACTATCCTTCATTGCAGGTAAGTGTTGAAGTACAAAAGATCCCCTGGAATCGGAGATGGT
>JBGPBW010000304.1:0-5161 GCA_041481385.1 Puia sp. | reverse complement strand
GTAGTGCGTTTTTGATGTCGACAGTAATCTGCTGATTGGCCTGCACATTTTTCAGCACCTCCTGCTTCCCGTTATACCAGTCAATCACTACAGAATCAATTTGGGTTATTTTATTTAATCCGAAATGTGCAATGCCCTGCACACTGGATAAATAACCCCGGTAGGGATTGTTTTCATATACCTGTTGTTTGCCGTGGTCATAGTATATGGCTGCGAATGCACCCAGGCCATTGATATTCTGTCCATCGCCCCTGAATTTGATTTGCAGGTAATGATTGGAACTGCTGTCCTTATCCCGGGAAGTATTGCGGTACAGCAGGGCCTCGTCATTGATATTATTGATCACCATGTCGAGGGCACCGTCGTTATCAAAATCCGCATAGGCCACACCGTTAGAGAATGTGGGTTGTTCAAGGCCCCAGCTTCCGGTTTCGTCGCTGAAAGTGAGATCGCCTCGATTTTTATACGCGTAGTTATGCAGTTTCACTGTCGGTATCTGATCCAGTAATTCTTTATTGCTGACAATTCCTTTGTGCACATCACGGTAAGCCATGAAATCGTGATCCGATACATCCCTGGGAAAACCGTTGGTTATGACCAGATCGCGATAGCCGTCATTGTCAAAATCTGCGATCAGCGGCGACCAGCTCCAGTCTGTCTGCGCAATTCCGCTCAGGAACCCGATCTCGCTGAATGCCGGGATACCGATCGAATCATTTTCTCCAACCCTGGGTCCCTGGTTTAATTGCAATGTATTTCGGACATATTGATATTCGTACCCGAAGGCATCGAAATTCTGGTAAGTGACATAACTATCGGAAGCCGACATCATTTTTTTCCTGTAGTTATCCGGCGGATTCATATCCAGTTCCACGATGTCCGGCAGGCCATCGTTGTTAATGTCCACAACGTCCTGCCCCATGGCATTAAAAGCAGTGTGTTTAAAATAATCCTTCAACCGGTCGGTAAATGTTCCGTCGTGGTTATTGATGTAGAGGATATTGTTGGATATAAAATCGTCGGAGACGTATATATCCTTCCATCCATCGTGATTGATATCGCAAATGGTGGCTGCATGCCCAAATCCCTCGGATGTGATTCCTGCGGAAACGGAAACATCGTGAAATACAGGATGTTTTGCAACGCTGTCCCAATCATTCCTTAGTAATTTCCCCCGGCTCGGGGTCGTCTGTTTGTTTCGATTTAAAAAAGTGGAGGGATTGTCGCCATTGGAAGCTTCGTTTACAGTCAGGTACATATCCAGATCGCCGTCGTTATCATAGTCAAAGAAACTGGCCATGGTCGACTGTACATGGATATCCAGGCCATACTCTGCAGCCATATCTTTAAAATGCGGGATACCATTGGCATCAACGCCCTGATTAATATATAATATGTTTCGCCTGCGCAGCGAATCTTTGTAGATGGTGTTGCATATATACAGATCCATCAGGCCGTCATTATTAATATCAATTACTGACACACCCCTGGCCCATCTGCCCATGCCTTCAACACCGGCTTTTTCTGTGATGTCTTCAAATTTAAAATGGCCTTTATTCAGGTACATTTTACAGGGCACCAGGTTTCCGGTAAAATAAATATCCGGTTTCCCGTCGTTATTGAAATCTCCAATCCCCACCCCGCCCCCATTGTAAATGTTTACAACATTCAGCGGGTTGATGGAATCATTTTCTATGACGAGATTATTAAACTGTATACCGGAATGAGATCCGGAAATTTTTTCAAATAGTGTGGATTTTCCTTTACAACCGGATAGCCAGTAAATAGAACAGCAAAGAAATAGAATGCGGATAACCTTTGTCATTTGTTGTGGTTGGTTCCGTAAAAATAGGCAGAACTCCTTTTAAGAGAAAAGGCTTCCCTGATTGGGGAAGCCTTTTCTGATGCTATCGAAGACTAGTACCCAGGGTTTTGGGTCAAATTTGGATTTAGACTTATTGCGAGTGAAGGAATAGGTAAAACTTCATGTGTCAGCGTCATCGGTGCATTGTACAAACCATGAATCTGTCCATCATTGGTCGGGCCCGGTCCCGGGTAAGGTACCGGCAACAGACTACCTGTACCATAATTATTACTGATAAAAGTCATTGCCACATCGCCACCGGCCCTGCGCAGATCATAGAAGAGTGAATATTCACCGGTGAGTTCATGCCGGTATTCGCTCAGCACCATTTGCAGCGGATCAGTAATCGGTGTTGAAGGACTGCCATCATAATTCACTCCGTCCTGCATAACTGCAGGGGATGATCCGCCCCAGGCTCTGTCCCTCACAATTTTCAGATCAGCCATTGCGCCTGCAATATCACCGGTGCGCACTTTACATTCAGCCCTGTCCAAAATAACTTCTGCATAACGCAACAGGATCTGGTTCTGATCGCCGAAGAGTGCGGAGTTTCCCTTCTTATCAGGATTGTTTCCGGTGAGGTGATAATCTCTCCATTTTTTAGAACAAAAATATCCGGTACGCAATTTATCCTGTCCGTACCATGGATGGGTAATGGCACCGCTGGTGTTGATGATCTTACCATCATCACCAACATATTTGGCGTTGCCTGCTGCAAAGCTGCTCTGCACAACTGGGTAACCTTTGATGCCGCCCCAGTAAGAAATCATACCGGGACTAACCAATGAGTCACCAGGGCCGGTTATGGTGGCGAGTTTACGCAAATCGCCAGCCTGGTAAGAATACCAAAGTGCGGGATTACCGTAGTCATAACCCTGCTGTGTGATTTCCTCTGGCCAGCTGAAAGAATCGATCCACGCAATTTCTCCTCCAACCTGCCACGCACCATCCCAGCTTTGTGAACCGCCGCCGGCATTAAACTGAACTTCAAATAGCGATTCATCATTATTCTGATGATCATATTCGTGTACATCAACAAAATTGGGTAGCAGGTGATAGTTATTTGTTAACTCCGGATTGTTAAAGGCTGCCAGGGCTTCATTGTACTTTCCCAACCACATCTGCGCAGCACCTTCAAATCCATAGGCTGCACCTTTGGTAGCACGACCCAGATCGGTGGCGGGCAGTGTGGTTTTTGACCACAATAACTTTTCTGCCTGCTGCATATCGGAAACGATCTGAGCAAATACGGAATCCTGTGAAGACCTGGGGGTCAGTCCATCGGTCTGGTCAGATAATTCCAACGGCACTCCGCCAAAACTCCCTGCCAGGTAATAGTATGACATACCCCGTAAAAAATAAGCTTCTCCTGTTAAACGATCTGCCAGGTCGGCCGTAACAACACCCTTATCTTTCGCCGTGGCGATCACTTTAAACGCTGAATTAGCACGTGCAATACCGATATACATATTATTCCACAAATCATTCAGCGCACCAAAATTCGGTGGAATCTGAAACTGGTTCCATTGAACATCACCACCCCAGTTAAACCAGTCATGCGTTTGGAAATTCGCATAATACCAGACTGACTTTTTCAGCAGATTGCTGTTCTGGTATGTATCGTAAATACTGTTGATCAGGGCTACCACGTCGGAAGATTTCTGAAACGTTGCGTCTGCAGTAGACTGAAAAGTATTGGTAGTTGTCAGGAAGTTCTTACTGCAGCTGAGCGGTACGATCAGCGTCGCAGTAAGGGCAATCGTGGCAATGTATTTCTTATTCATTTTCATAACAATTAATGTTTTAGTTTTCTCGGTTAAAGCGTAACATTTAAACCAACAGTGTAAAAATGAGATGACGGATATGTTCCGTTGTCCACACCATTCTGCGTTGGATTGCCTCCCTGTAATCCGATTTCCGGATCAAGACCTGTGTAACTGGTAATTGTGAACAGGTTCTGTGTAGAAACGTAAACCCTCAGCCTGGTGATGCTGGCTTTACTGGTTAACCGTAATGGTAGCGTGTATCCGACGGTAAGATTTTTCAGTTTCAGGTAACTGCCATTTTCTACCCATGCGCTGGAAGGAACGGAATTGCCGGTTACATCATCATTATATGCAGCGCGTGCATAGGTGTTGGAAGGATTTGTAGGGGTCCAGTGATTCACATAATAATCATAACTCACGTTTTCAACCCCTGCCCATCCGCGATTCTGGAAGGTTTGCAGGGAGTTTTGTTCATAGTTTAAAATTTTATTTCCATAAACTCCGTAAAAGAACAGGTTAAAATCCCATGCTTTATACGACACATCCACATTAAATCCTCCATAAAATTTCGGAAGCGGGCTTCCCAGACTCACCTGGTCCGTTTCGTCTACATGTCCGTCTCCATTGGTATCTGCAAAATACCGGTCGCCCGCTTGTGTAGCTGCTTTCTGATAGTAAGGAAACAGGGCACTCTTAGCGGCCGAAGCTGCATTCAGGGCATCTATTTGTTTTTGTGACTGGAAAACGCCGATCGATTTATACCCATAAAATTCTCCTACAGGTTGTCCGATATAGGTTTTTGTAAAAGTTCCCCAGCCGGCTCCTGTTAACGTAAGTCCTCCAAAGTTGGTTACATTATTCGTTCCGGACGTGATGCTGGTGAGTGTTGTACTCACTGTCGTAAGGGTAAGACCTAAAGTGTAATGAACATCCCTGGAGGCGGAATGCGCATAGTTTAAGGCGATTTCCAAACCTTTATTCTCCATGCTGCCCACGTTCTTGGTTAGGAAATTATAACCGGTTTGTGCAGGAGCTGCAAGTGTCAACAGGAAATCTTTTGATTTTCTGTCGAACCAATCGGCAGTCAGGGTCAGGTCGCCATGTAAGAATGCCGCGTCCATACCGATATCCAGCTGATCGTCGGTTTCCCATTTCAGATCGGGGTTAGCCGGTTGGGTTTGTGCAATACCACGCTGGTATAATTTGTCAAAGGGATATCCCAGGTTTCCGTTATTATTGGCTGTAGAGCCCGTTGAGAATTGCGCCTGGTATTTGTACAATCCGATCGGGCCCTGGTTTCCCACTTCGCCATAACTGCCCCTGATTTTCAGGTCAGATAACCAGTCAACATTTTCCATAAATGATTCCTGCTTCATCCGCCAGGCTACGGCTCCTGAAGGGAACGTACCATATTGATGTGACTGGTCAAATTTTGAAGAACCATCCCTTCTGATGGTACCTGTGATCAGGTATTTGTCTGCATAACTATAACTTAGTCTCGCAAACTGTGATTGTAAAGTATAATTGGTCT
>JBGPBW010000303.1:0-5172 GCA_041481385.1 Puia sp. | reverse complement strand
ATTCAATAGCCGTTTCCGGAACTGATATATTTGTTACAGGAAGTGAAAAGAGTGGAATTAATGGAAATATGGTTGCTGAATACTGGAAAAATGATACCGTTTTCTATCTGACAGATGGTTCAAATAATGCCAGGTCCAATGCCATAACCATTTCAGGAGATAATGTCTATATAGCCGGTGGCGAATATAAGGATGGCAACTTTTTTATCGCTAAATACTGGATAAACAGCGAGCCGGTGGTCATTGCAGATAGTACAAATTATTCAATGGCTAATTCAATTGTTGTTCAGGATCATGACATTTACCTTGCAGGTAAAGAATTACAAGGCGCTTCAATGCAGGTTAATCCGGTGGCCCTGTACTGGAAAAACGGGAGCGTAGCTCGGGTACAGGATCCGTCCAATGCAGGTGGTTGGACAAATGCTGTTTTCATCTCCGAAAATAACAATCAGGAGGAGGAAAAGATACGCACGACAACTGCTCAAAGAGAAACAGGTTCACTACATTCGGATTGGCGGTTTTTAGGCGGAGTATTTTCTTCTCATTCCCATCATTTACAAAATACACCGAGGCATGTGACCACCGCTAAAAGGAAGGTCTATACCAGCCCCCGGACCCGGTCAAAGGGTTTGTCTTTAAATCCATCGAGACAAAACACATCAAGACCTAAAAGAAAATAATTCACACCTTGGCTGCCTGGACACGCAACTCACTTGCTGATGAGAAACTTTTTGGTTGTGATCAGTTCATGGTTCACTGTGAATGACATGATATAATAGCCGGGCTGAAGGTTCAAATTACTGATCAGGTATTTATGAACTCCTGCCGTTTGCGTGGGAATAAAAATATCCTGAAAAACCTGGCCATTCATATCCATCACTTTCAAATCAACATCTCCCGGTTCATTGAGTTTGTATTTAGCCGTGATCATGGTGCTAAAGGATGGATTGGGAACGACTGATAATGAAAAATTTTCGCCCGTTGATAATGAAGCACCCTTTACAGCGATTGTAGGACTATAATGGCGATTGCCATCCAGATCGATCTGAGCGAGCCGATACTGTGTTACTGTTTCCAGGCTGTTGCTGTCGTACAATTGATAGTCCAAAGGAATGTCGCTGTTCCCGTTTAGTGCCTTTGTTGGAACAAAAGTTACGGCCCTGAATCCTTTGGGTCCATCATTGCGCTGCACTTCAAATCCCTGATTATTTTCTTCCAAACTGGTTTCCCAATTCAGGGAAACGCTTGAATTATTTTTTCTTTCGCCAAAAAAGGAAGAGAGTGTTATGGGTAAAGGAACCGGAGGGTCAGTCAATCCATACACCATCAATTTATTGGAGAACGTAGCCAGATACACTTTCCCGTTGGCTATTGTGGGGCAGGAAAACTTGGCGTAGTTACCTACTGCGTCAGAAGATACCAACGTAGAGTTCCATAATTCCTTGGTGATGTCATTTGCATTGACTGCCCTTAATATTCCGGGGCATGAATTCCCACCCGCATCGCAGGGTGCTATGGCGTGCGACACCCATAGAATACTCGTGGCATCATTGGACCCGTTTGATGACACAGATAAAAACGCGCCGTTGTCGCCGACGGGCCCCTGCAAAGATGTATTACTGACCGGAGTTCCTAAAAGGTTTGTGGAACGATTAAAAGGAACGGCTGTTAATTGTTTACCCTCCGACCATAAGTAAATGTGCTCTTGGGAAGATCCTTTATAATAACCAAAAGAGGAATGCATACTGCCTCCAACCTGCAGGGTTTGGCGGTTGTTATTAGTGATTGATCCCAGACCACCCATATTATCCTTATCAACCAGATATAAATTTCCGTCCTTACAGCCGCTTAGTGCGACCGTCGTATTCGGAATCAGCAAAACCTGGGTAGGTCCAAAATCTATATCCCCTGCATCCAAACTGGGGTAATTGAATGGAATAAAAAAACTCGCCATCGACAAGATACCCGTCGTACTGTTGGGCGTTAATTTGGTAAAACAATTTTCAAGATTTAAAGGACCTGCTGTACCGCCGCCATTTCCTGAAGCCACATAGATATTACCCTGGGCGTCAGCCGCCGGGCCGGCCCCGCTCATCCAGATACCGCCCTCCTCATCATTTGGTGTGTTGACGAATACATATTTCTGTGTAAGTGTATTCTCATCATAACCGAGAATCCAGCCATGATAGGGATTGGTATCACAGTGTGATGAATACGCAATGTAAATGATCCCATTGAGCAACAGCAGTGCACAACGCTGGTTTTGCGTAATGGGATTAAAAGGAAGATTCCCGGATGAACTTCCGACACCGGTTCCCGGAACCTGCGCCGTGATCAAAACCTTGGCATCATTACCGGTGGTTATATCAATCGCATGGAGATATTGAAAGAAATTTCCTACTGCATCCACACTTCGGGCTACGACAAATAATTTCTGAGCAGTCAAATCGATTACCGGGGTACCTACAATACCGATCTTACCCCCAAAATCATTATAGGTTCCACAAGCTCCCCCGACATCCGTGTGGTTGGGTGGACGCATGCCATTCTCAGTTAAATTAATTTGCCAGAATGGAGCCGTGACCGTAGCATTATCTGCGTCATATGCATACACCGTATTATTTACGGTAGCCGCGAACACTACATTGTTGTTCGATCCTGAAATATTCAGATCGGATACAATCAGTGGCTGTGCATACATCTGATCATCCAGCGGCCTTGAAAACAATAAACCAAAACCATTCTTATTTACGTTGGAAATGTCCAGCATGATTTCCGAGCTGTTCCAACCGGTTCTTCCAATATCATTATGCTGCGTCAGTACGTTTGTTTGGGAGAAAACGGCTACATATTTGCATAGCATAAAGCAAACGCCCACTATAACGTAGAATTTTTTCATCTTTAAACATAGATTTTATGAATAATGAGTTCTACGTTTAGGGCTGTCTAAGTTCTCGTCAACCGCAAAAGCAATGCCACCATTGCCCGGCCATATCGAATCAAAAGGAGTTTCCCTGATCCCGGGGGGCAGGTTTGCGCATCTCCCTGATGGTATCCTGTTTTCTTTTGGGTTTACTTGCAGGCGAGACGGTAGAAAGATTCATTGTACAGTTACCTGCCTGGAAGCACCTGGATATCAGGATCTGGGGTGAATTCAGCAGACATGCAGATCTTGGAAATGGCCTTTTTGTTTATCCTTTTGAAGCTATAGTCAGTTTTCTTCTGCTATCGACTTCATCAATTATTTTACTTGTCAAAAAAGTAATACCTAAGCATATTGTCTGGCCTGTATATGTCGCCACTGTTTTTTCTGCGATCGGGATTATCTCAACATTCTTTGCTGCACCTGTCATGTTACACGTTAAGACCATCGGAAATGATCCAGTGGTGCTTCAGCTTGCTTTTGATCAGTTTTATTATTGGAGTTTTTTTCGTGGCATCGCACAGATATTGTCCTTTGTTTTTTGTATTCGGGCATTCTATCCGCCGCTCCGCCCCTTTGGGAAAAACTGAACCTTACCTGGAAGAATTTAGTTTCCGTAGAACAATGTGTTCGTTTTCTTTTTTTATAATATCAATAAAAAAATCGCGCAGCGCGACATATTCCTCGGTGGTAAAAAATGTTTTGTTCAATTTCATTCGAATTTGAAGCTGAATCGTATTGACATTCTTTTCAATGATATATTCAAATGAACCTTCATTTCCGTTCAGGTGAATTAGAGACGAAGAAGGCATTTCTTCTACCCGGTATCCATTGGGAATATCCAGGGTAAGCAAATAGATATTGTCCATTCGATAAGGCATTTCAACGATATATTTCCGTTTTTCAGAGGGGAACGGGTTTTTTTCGAATTGGGATAATATCACTGGATTCAGATAAATGATATCCGCATTAACCGAGTCTTTGAAATCCATATCACAATGAACCGTTAACGGAATGTCCGGATTACCCAGTTCATCTAACTCCTCATTGGAAAAGCTGACCATTTGCCTACTGGGGAAAAAATTCGTAAAAAACTCCTTAGTCGATGTTTTTTTTATTTCCTCGCGAATGGAACGGGAGCTCTCATTACCACAGTGGATTGTAAGACTTCCGTTCAATATTCCTTTTTCATCAGAGGTAACAATCACATCGGTGCGGTTTAAATCACACAATGAATCCGGAAGAAGACGAACCAGCCTGCAATGATTTGCATTCAAAGTAACTGCGCCCCCATTATAACAATCTGGTTGCAGTTTGCCATAAGGATTTAGCGGCTGACTTGCATCCAGAAGCAGGTCTTTCCCGTCTATTTGTGCAACACAGATTATGTAGTTGTAATCAGTCACCACCGGATACGTAAGATTTCCATAGCCATTTGCAACTGTACTCAGTATTGCCGGATCTGCATCAATATGAACCTGATGCAGCATGGCAGTCAGCAATAAGTTGATATCAGCCACATCTCCGCTTTTCTTCACGTAGGTTTCCTTTAAGTCCTGACTGGGGAGATAATACTGCGTGTTAAGACATGTGAAGTGGTCCCTAACCCATCCATAGATGTCTTTAGCCATATCATTTTTTGTTTTTAACCCCGCTGTAAGATCCTCCAAATCCTTTTTCATCCAGTGATACTTCTCGTTTCCAAAACCCTCCATTCCGTTGTAATAGAAAAACAAGTTGCTAAACCCTTCCCATGTAGAGGAGGAAAAATCGATACCCGCCCTTGGAATTATTACATACCATTCACTTTGTAAACTTACCCGGTCAGCATAATTATTTAACGAACCGACATAGGGTTCAGAAACAATAGCCGGCTCATTTATTTTTACCCACCTGTAATGGGCCATTGCCAGTTTTTCGTGATATGATCGCTCCTGCGAAACATGATCGACCAATTCGGTAGTATGAATATAAAAGCTGGTATCTCCCTGGTATTTTATAGTATACCGATGGGGATTTGCCAGGGTAAGATCATATTCGCTCCAGAGACAAGGATAGGCAGTTTGAAAATTCCAGTCTATTTTTGTCGCAATAGAGGCCGACCGAATGGTATATTCAATATCAAATACTGATCCTTCCTTCAAGGCGGGCATGACAAATTTCTTACTCATTAGGTTCCTGTTCTCTTTCACACTATAAACAGTCACCAGATCAAGATAGTTCCTGTGTATTTCTCCATTCTCCAAATT
>JBGPBW010000302.1:0-5248 GCA_041481385.1 Puia sp. | reverse complement strand
TATTAATTCCAGACTATTCTGGGATGTAAATATCTCAACCCTGATCATCACCCTTTTTGTTAGCCTAATAGAATTCGCTGGGTCTTCTGTTGTATCGGCCGCACTCGTCGTTCTTTGGTTTAGTTTTTTAATGTTTGCAAACGCCATCTTTCACATAACGGGAAGTATTGTCGATAAGGCTTATATGCCCGGGTTAGTCACTGCAATTTTCTTATATATTCCTTTCTATTTCTTTCTAATCAAAAGGATTGTGCAGGATCGTCGGCTAAAAATTCCCGTAATATTGGGAATAGCTTTTATTGGTGCACTCCCGATGCTGATTCATGCTTATTTGATCATATTCCTTGGGGACAGACTATTTTAAGAATCGGCGTTTCAGGCTTTGATCCAGAAACCTGAAAACGTCCGCCTCCCAGGTTGCGAAACTTAGAAAAATAAGATTGTGTCCTTCGCTACTCGATCTTCCAAATTTTGGGTAGATGATAAGCAGATGTGGCTTTTTATCCTTAGTCAACATGCTGTCCAGTGCATACCCTGGATTTGTAGAGTAGTCATTTTCAGCATGGATGATCATGATGGGTACAGTTATGTTTTCTGCCGCCCGGATTAACCGATTGCGAAGCTGCGGAGAGCGATCCCAACTATAACCGGCAGCGCCGAATAGTACTACAGCTTTTATTCCGGGATCCTGCTCGGCGACAATCAACGCAAGTGATCCTCCAAAGGAATGACCGACAATTGCCATACGACTGGTATCAACCTCTTTTCTTTTTCGCAGATACCTGAGACCTGAAATCATATCTTGAAGCTGATCCGTTTCAAGCTGTTGCAGTTGTATCTGATTGCGAGCCTCCTGGCCCTTATCTTTAAATGCAAGAATCATCAGATCGTCGCTGTTCTGGCCCTGCCCCCTGGAAAGTCCGACGCCTCGTCGAAAGATACCAAGATAGTTGTATCCTTTTGCGGCAAACACGGGGCCCAACAAGGAGATTTGTAGTAATGGATTATAAAGAGTATCAGCGGGTCCGTAGTTTCCATGACTGAAAATTACCGTTGGAAACTGACCATTACCCGAGGGACGCCAAAATAAGCCCTTCAGGGTTAATGCACCGGATTGAATAGTTACTGTATCAGGACCGGAAAAATTTTGCGCGTGAACATAACAAAGTGAGTTGAGGATAAATATTAAAATCAAAACAACTCTGGTCATTTTTTGGCTTTGATATAATATCCCTTATTAAAATAATGTTCTACTTGTGTGAAACCCGCTGAGTTCAGTGCATCAACGACCTGTTCAATAGAATATTTATTAAATACGGTATCCGGGGCTTTTTTTTCATTCAGGAAGTTTGCGCTAGCCATGAAGATATGGAACAACCCGCCGGTTTTTAATAGTGCATGGGTTTTTTGAAGGGGATTTGATAATTCATCCCAGAAGTAAATTACATTCAAGCAAAATATTTTGTCATACTGATTCTGATCAATGGCTATTTTTAAATAATCGCCCAGGAATAATTGCACTTTAGACTGATCAATGGCCAGTTTATTAAGCTTACCTGCCTTTTTAAACATGAGTTTGGAAAAGTCAATCCCATGAACCGTGCAGGTTTGGCACAACCGGGTGATCATTTGTATGCCAATACCCGGACCATAACCTATTTCCAATATTTTGTCTTCGGGTAGAATTTCCAGGTCTTTTATCAGGGTACTGTATCGATTACTATTCCCCTTAACCATTACCCTGGAGGAAAAATTTCCAAACAACCCTGTGGGCTTTTTAAACTGCCCGGCTATAAAATTCCGGAACATATGAACTGTTTGATTATTAAAATCCGGGAAAGCGTTTAACGAAATCGGGAATTTCAATCCCATGAATAGATCTCAGCTTACGCTTAGCAATTCTACTTCAAAAACCAAAGTGCTGTTCGGTCCGATATGAGCACCAGTTTGTCTGTCGCCATAGGCCAGTTGGGGCGGGATGAAGAAGCGCCATTTGCTACCTACTGACATCAGTTGGAGTCCTTCTGTCCAGCCTTTGATAACCATATTCAACGGAAACGTCGCCGGCTGACCGCGTTTTACTGAACTGTCGAAAACGGTACCATCAATCAATTCACCATGATAGTGACAGGTAACTTTGTTTCGGGCCAGCGGTTTGATACCACTGCCTTCAGTAATCACTTCATATTGCAATCCGCTGGGCAGTGTGACGACACCGGGTTTTTGTTTATTGGCTTCTAAAAAAGCCTGACCTGCTTTTAAGTTGGCTGATGCCTTTTCGTTTTTCATTTGAAAGAGTTTATCTGCAATACCCATAACGATGTTTTAGCGAATGTAGGAAAGAATTTGACCTGTCGGTGGCTTATATATTGAACCGACGGTTTAGTCTTTGGAAACCGCCCTGTAATTTAATCCTGCTGTTGTACCGCAGGTTATATCTACTGTAACACCAGTGATCATAGCGGCCAGGTCAGAGCAGAGAAATACGGCGAGGTTGGCGATATCAGACATCAATGGAAGTTTCTTCAGCATCGTATCTCCTTCCATTTGTCGGAGAATGGTTTTCGTGATTTCCGGATTATTATCGATCGCCTCTTTAAATACCCTGGAATCGGGTGAACCACCAGACCGTATATTAACAACCCGCACACCACAAGGACCCAATTCTGAAGCCAGGTTCCTCGAAAAACTTTCTATAGCGCAGCAGGCAGGTGCAAAACCTCCCGTATGAGGATAACCAATTCCACCCGGGGTGGCCGTAAGGGATAAGATCACTCCGGATTTCTGTTTCATCATGATCCTGCCGGCAGCCGTTGCTGTCAGGAACTGGGACTTGGTCATTGCCGTAACCGGGCTGATAAAATCTTCGACCTTAATATCTGTCAGGGGAATGTTTTGGACGACAGGTACGCCCATCGCATTAAAGGAGATGTCTATTTTCCCATTTTGTTGCGAAATTTTTTCCAGGTGACTATTGACGGATTTTTCATCCAATGCATCTACGAACTCTACTTCCGCGAGACCTCCGGATGATTTGATTTCATCTGCAAGTTTTTGAACATCGGTGGTATGGCGCCCTGTTAAAAACAAACGGGCTCCGGATGATGCCAGCGCTTTGGCCACTGCACCACCAAGGGAACCACCAGCGCCATAGATCACTGCATTTTTGTTTTGGAGCATCACGTTATTTGAATTTTAGCTGTTGAATGGAGCTGCAAAACTAAACAAATCAACGCTTGGTCATCCAGGATTTGGTGGCATGGATTTCTTTCAGCATTATTCAGCTCTCAAACTAACTACCGGATTGGACAAAGCTGCTTTGATGGCCTGAAAACTCACAGTAAAAATGGCGATCGACAGGGATGCCAGTCCGGTGATTACAAAAACCAGCCAGCCGATATTCACACGATAGGTATAGTTTCGCAGCCAGCTGTTCATCAGCCACCAGGCAACAGGAGATGCAATCACAAAGGAAATGACCACCAGTTTCACGAAGTCCCTGGACAGGAGCAGGGTAATGCCCGACACCGATGCGCCCAACACCTTTCTTATTCCGATTTCCTTTATCCTGTTTTCTGCAGTATAGGCCGCCAGGGCAAACAGTCCCAGGCAGGAAATCAAAATCGCCATTCCTCCGAAAAGGGCAGACTGAATTCCTGTTCTTTTTTCATCTTCAAATTTTTTAGCATCCGCCTCGTCCACATAACCCGATATGATCGGATAGTCAGGAACGTATTTTTTAAAAACAGACTCCACGGTATTCATATTCTTTGCCAAGGACCGGTTGTTATTCAGTCTGAAGCCGATGGCGCCGAAATTATTTTCCGGCCCCTTAAGGATCATGGGATCTGTACTGTAAAACGGGGAACTGGACACAAAATCTCTGATAACACCTACGACAACGAGATTCTGTTTATTTTTTCTGACCACCTGTCCGATGGGATTTTTGAAACCCATCACTTTTACTGCTGATTGATTAAGTAATATCGAACTGGAATCGCTCGGATATTTATTCAGGTTGATGGGGCGACCTGAAATGACTTTCAGTCCCATGGTTTCTATAAAATCATTGTCAATATAAAATTCGGAAAACCAGGTTTTGTTATCTGCTTTGGAACCCGGCCATTGATAACTGTCATCGCCTCTCCAGGTATAACAAATAGGGGAATTCGACCTGGTAACCGCAGTTACCGCACCGCTGGCCAATAAATCATTTTTAATCAGCTCGTATTTTTTATTCATTGCTCCTTTCACATACACAAAAGCCAGCCGGTCACGGTTATAACCCGGGTCACGTTTGGCGCCGTAATTAATTTGTCTGTAGATGATGATGGTGCAGATGATAAACGTAATGGCAAAGCTAAATTGCAATACCACCAGAATTTTCCGTACGCTGACCAAATTATAGGATGTTTTGAATGTGCCCTTGAGTACATTGATGGGTTTGAATGTGGACAGGTAGAGCGCCGGATAACTTCCCGCTATCAAACCTGTAAAAACAGCAAAGCCCAAGATGCCGAGCCAAAACCACGGATTTCCATAAGGGACATAGAGATTATTCCAGGTAAGCCAGTTGAATCCTTTTATACTGAGCTGAACGATCACAAGACAAAGGATCACAGATAAGAGCGAGATCATAATGGATTCTCCCAGGAAACGCAAAGCAATAGAAAATCTTCCCGCTCCAACTACCTTTCGAATGCCCACTTCTTTCCCTCGTTTCACGCTGCGCGCTGTACTCAGGTTCATATAATTGATACAGGCGATCAGCAGAATAAATCCTGCGAGCATGAGGAATACCCGAACAGAATCAATACCACCCCCAACAAACTTTCCGTTTTCAAATTTTGACCAGAGCCGCCATTTCGCAAGGGGGTGCACAAAAACTTCTTTGTCCGTTCCGGGAACATGCAATTTCATCACATTCCGAAACCGTTCATTGGCGGCTTTTTCTGTTATGCCCGGTTTGAGCAGGACAATGGTCATATTG
The DNA here is from genome assembly GCA_041481385.1 of Puia sp. Lineage (GTDB taxonomy): Bacteria > Bacteroidota > Bacteroidia > Chitinophagales > Chitinophagaceae > Puia. Next base: position 258 of record JBGPBW010000302.1, on the reverse strand, counting down.
TCGTTATTGTCCCAGCCGCTTTTTTCCCATCCCACTTCCTTCATATAAGACCAGGGCAACAGATAATCGAGGGGTTGGAACTCAGTATTATTTGGCATATCCTTCAGGATGCCTGTAACGGTAAAGTTGCTGTTACTGTCCACACGGAAGGTCTTACCCATCGCATCGCCGTCTGCGAAGAATTTTTTGGCAAAGGATTCGGTCAACACGACAGAACGCGGAGTGTTTAAGGCTGTTTCCGGATTACCCCGCAAAAGG
>JBGPBW010000301.1:0-5318 GCA_041481385.1 Puia sp. | reverse complement strand
TGCATAAAATAAATATCGGTGATTTTTCTCCCTTCTTCATTAAAGAAGAAAGGGTTGAAGGTGTACTCACAGGAAAAATGGATGTATCGGACCCATTCAAGCACACGTATGCAAGATTTAGCGGAACGGCAGAATATTTCCGGTTCTCCAACGACTCCGTGGGAAAAATCAATCTGACTGCTGATTACAGCAAACAAAGCGGCATTGTAAACGCGACGGTGCATTCAGACAATATGGATTATCATTTCGATATGAAAGGAATTTTCAACACGAGTGATAGCGCAAAGCAGCCCATCAACATTATGATCCCGAATATGGTCAATACCAAAGTGGATCTGCTGGAGAAATATATCGGCGCCATATTCAGCAATGTAACGGGTTATGCAACTGGCTCTTTGCAGATTGTCGGACCCGGGAATGCACTGGATTATATCGGTGATATCCACCTCACCGATGCCCGTCTGCACGTCCTGTATACAAGATGTACCTATCATATTCCCTCGGCCATGGTGCATATGCGCGCCGACCAGATTGATTTCGGCGCATTTCAGATTGTTGATTCCCTGGGAAACAGAGCTGAAATGACCAAGGCAAAATTATTTCATCATTCGTTCAGGGATCTCAGTTATGATTTTGCAGTGAACACCAACAAATTGTTGCTGCTGAATACGAAGATCACCGACAACAACCAATTCTACGGAACAATGATCGGAAGGGCAACAATGAACCTGACCGGACCTCAGGAAGACCTGCAGATGTATATCAAGGGAGAACCAACGGACAGCTCGAATATTTATCTGCCAACGACTACCAGCCGGGAAAGCGCAGATGCGGATTTTATCGTTTGGAAAGTGTATGGGAAGGAAATGAAACCGCAGAATGCAGCATCTTCCGAAAATAATTTCACGGTAAGCCTTGACGTTACAGCAAACAACTACGCCAATGTGTACCTGATCATCGATCCGCTAACCCACGACGTGATCAAGGCCAATGGTCATGGTGTTTTGCAGATGCGTGTAGGTACCAATGAAGACATGAATATTCGCGGCAGGTATGTGATCGACCGGGGAAATTATAATTTTTCATTCCAGTCGTTCATCAAGAAACCCTTCGTGTTCATGCAAGGAGCTGACAACTATATCCAGTGGACCGGTGATCCCTACGATGCCGACATCAATGTACAGGCCGTTTATGAAGCAGAAAATATTCAGTTCAGCGATTTAAAAGACGCATCGCGTAGCGGTTCCGCACTGAATACAGGAAAAATAAAAACCTACCGTGGACCGGTTTGGGTGGTGGCTACATTGAAAGACAAACTCATGCAACCGACGATCAGTTTTGAAATACAACTTCCGCCGAATAGCGAAATGCGTAACGATGCCGGCGCCGGATTTGTGCTGAGTCAGATCAACAACGATCCCAGTGAATTAAATAAACAGGTTGCTTTCCTGCTGGTATTTAACAGTTTTGGCCCGATGAATACGAGCGGGGCAGCCTATACTGCCAATGACGCGGGCTTAAGCATCGTTGTATCCAGCATATCTGGTTATATTTCCAATGAACTGAGCAGTCAGTTCTCCAATTATTTCCAGCGAATCTTTAAGGATAAAAGTATCCGAATCAATTTCAATACCGCTGTATACAATGGTACGGCACTGGAAACGACGACCACTTCACAAACTAGTTCAACAGACTACGACCGTACCAATCTCAATCTCTCTGTGATCAAGAGTTTTATGAATGAACGACTCACGTTTACTGTGGGCAGTGCGCTTGACATCGGCCTGACACCACAACAGGCAGCCAACGCCGCCGTGCAGTTTCTGCCCAACGTGACAGCCGAATGGAAACTAACAGATAACGGTCGTCTCGTACTTACTTTCTTTTACAGGGATTCCTATAACTACATCTCAATAGGAAACCATATCATGAACAGTTCCGGTACCAGCATTTCTTACCGAAGGGATTTCGACAATTTTGATGAAATCTTTAAAAAGAAACCCGCAGCAAAAGATAGTGCAACTAAGAAGAACTGAAAACAGGTGTGAAGGTGGGGGAATTATAATACTTCCACACCTCCACACTTTCACATCTGCTCCTTCAGTGTATGTCCCAGTTTGTCCCGTTTTGTATTCAGGTACTTCTCATTATGCGGATTGGAAGCGATCTGGATGGGAATGTTTTCTATAATCTCCAGGCCGTAGGCGGAAAGTCCTGTGCGTTTCTTGGGATTGTTACTGATCAGTTTAAGGCGCCTGATTCCGAGATAACGGAGAATCTGAGCACCTACTCCGTAATCCCGTTTGTCCATCGGAAATCCCAGGTGCAGGTTTGCTTCAACCGTATCCATCCCGTCTTCCTGTAGTTTATATGCTTTTAATTTATTTACCAGGCCGATACCACGTCCTTCTTGGTTCATGTATAAAATCGCACCGGTTTTATTGGCTTCCACCATTTGCATGGCTTTGTGTAACTGATCGCCACAATCGCAACGGAGGGATCCGAGAATATCTCCGGTAAAACAGGATGAATGTACCCTGACCAATACGGGTTCATCTTCTTTCCATTCTCCTTTAATCAACGCCAGATGTTCGTTGGATGTATTTTTTTCCCGGAAAGCAACGAGTTTAAAATGACCATATTTTGTCGGCATGTCCACACGCACAATTTCTTCTATCAGGGAATCCGTTTTAAGGCGGTATTCAATCAGATCCTGTATGGAAATCAGTTTGAAGTCAAATCGTTTGGAAATAGCCTTCAATTCCGGCAGCCTGGCCATACTTCCATCTTCATTCATAATTTCCACCAGAATACCTGCCGCTTCAAAACCGGCCAGTCTGGCCAGATCAATGGTTGCTTCTGTATGACCTGCCCGTCTCAGTACGCCACCTTTTTTTGCCCTGAGCGGAAAAATATGTCCCGGCCTGCCGAGATCCGAGGGCTTAGTGGCTGGATTCACCAGTGCCTGAATCGTGCGTGACCGGTCCTGGGCTGAAATACCCGTAGTACATCCATGCCCCAACAGATCAACAGAAACAGTAAAAGCCGTTTCATGCAGCGCCGTATTATTGTTGACCATAAGTTCCAGACCCAATTCGTCGCACCGTTCTTCGATCAGGGGCGCACAGATCAGGCCCCTTCCGTGCTTGCTCATGAAATTGATCACTTCCGGAGTGGCGTTACGGGCGGCAGTAATAAAATCACCTTCGTTTTCCCGATCCTCATCATCCACAACGATCACCAGCCTTCCCTGCCGGATCGCTTCGATAGCTTCTTCAATCCTGTCTAACATGTAAATAAATTGTACCTAAAGTTACTATTTATCGTTCGATTGCTCTGAATCCTATAAATCGCTGATTTACAATTACAAATTGTATATGAAATTAAAAATGTAAATAATTAATCGTGAAATGTTGATAAAATAAACGTGTTATTGGAAATTTAACATTTGAATTTTTGCTTTCTTTATTCCCGTTTCTATCCCGATTGCTGCTTTTATATCCACACGATCGCTGCTATAGTTTTCTTAATGTTTAATTAATCTGAATCCCGTAAGATTTTTTGACAGCTGCCTTTATTTTACAAAATAAATGAACCGCATTATGAGAAAACGACTCTTGATCTCCGCTATTTGTATTTTCAGCAGTTATTTTTTATTTGCGCAGGAAACTACCTCTCAAATATTAGGAACTGTCACCGACGGAAAAACTGGTTTGGATGGTGCCTCTGTCGTCGCATTGCACGTACCCACCGGTACCAAATATTCGACAACCACAAGGAAGGACGGACGTTTCAATTTGCCGGGGTTGCGTATTGGCGGTCCCTATACATTATCGGTTAGTTATGTCGGATTTAAGGCCGATAAACAGGATAATATCAACCTGGTATTAGGACAGGATTTTACAGCAGATTTCTCGCTTGATGCTGAGTCTAACCAACTGACTGAGGTTGTGGTGACAAGTGGCGCCCAAAACAAAATTTTCAGTAGCAGTCATACGGGAAGCCAGGAAATTATTACGAATGCCGAGATCCAGCGATTGCCTTCGATCAACCGTTCTGTTTCTGATTTTACCAAACTCGAACCTACTGCTAACGTCACTTCGTTTGGTACCAGCTTTGGCGGCCGCAGTTCTCAGTACAATAATATTACTGTTGATGGTGCAAACTTCAATAATGGGTTTGGGCTTTCCAGTTCGCTGGGTGGACAGACCGGTGCCCAACCCATCAGCCTGGAGGCGATCGATCAGGTGCAGGTGAATGTTTCTCCCTATGATGTGCGACAAGGAGGGTTTACAGGAGCAGGAGTGAACGCCATCACTAAAAGCGGGACCAATAAATATTCGGGTGCGGTTTACACCTACCTGAAGGGACCGGGCACCCAGGGGTATAGTGTAGAAAATGTTACTGTTGCCAGATCACCCTTTAGTTTTAGTACCTACGGTGTCTCCCTGGGTGGTCCGATCATTCAGAATAAATTGTTCTTCTTTTTTAACTATGAGGAAGTTAAACAGACTGCTCCTGCATATACTGTCGTAGCGAGCGGCGGACCTCAAAATCTCGCCCCCAGTGCTGGCGTGGTTTCCCAGGCCAACTATGATTCACTGTCGGCACTCGCTGGTTTTTTGAAATCGAAATTTAATTACGACCCCGGAGCTTTTCAGGGATACTCCTTTACCTCAGCAAGTCAAAAAATTACCGCTCGGATTGATTTTAATATAGACAGCAAAAACACATTGGTCTTAAAATTTAATTATTTGAGGTCCAACTCTGAACAGCCACAAAGTACGAGCAGGTCGGGGAATGGGTTTGTGCGGGGGCCGGCATTACAAAATTATACATTCGGCCTTCCCTTCAGTGGCAGTAAATATGTGATCAATAATGACTTTGACATTTATCTCGCTGAATTGAATACGAGATTCAGCAAAAGTTTATCGAATAAATTTCAAATTGGCTATACCAAAGAAAGAGATCCCCGGGCGCCGGGAGTTCCCGGAACAACCATGCCCCTGGTTGATATCCTGAATGGCAGCAATATTTATACTTCTTTCGGTTATGAAAATTTCACCTACAATAATCTGATCAACACAGATGTTTATCAACTATCTGATATCCTGACGCTATATAAAGGGCCTCATGAACTAACATTCGGAACTCAGGATTACTCCAGAAAATATACTGATGCCTTTGTGCCAAGTTTCGCGGGTAATTATCAATATCCTTCCCTGAGTGCTTTTTATAATTCGGTTAACACAGTCGGTAACTCAAACAGTTATTACCAACAGTGGTCGAATATACCCGGCGGCACGTTCCCATTCTAT
>JBGPBW010000300.1:0-5330 GCA_041481385.1 Puia sp. | reverse complement strand
CCAATCACGAATTCCTGGCGTATAAGATTTTCACAGAATCATTTTATGTGAAACTGCGGCCGGTCGGCGCTGTTAATAACTTTTACCAGACCGCTTTTGTAGTTGACGGTTGACGGATGACGGTTGGCAGTTGGCAGTTGGCAGTTGGCAGCTGATGGCTCGCAGAAGCAAGTTAAAAGTTTAATTTCCATACTTCCATAGTTCCACACTTTCCTCAGTTTGCTTTCAATGCATCCGTGGCTTTTGTTTTCAAAACAAGCCAAACCCTAACGCCAATTGTGCCGGCACAAATCAGCATGACTCCGATAAATGAAACGGTAAGAGAGGAGGTGCTAACCCCTGCGTTAATCCGGAATATCAGATCCATGAGCAATTTAGAGAGTGCGTATCCTCCATAACATCCGATACCTGCAGCTAAAATAAATATCAAAACGTAACCTTTTAGTACCAGTCTGAAAATATGCCAGTCTCCGGCACCCACTACTTTTCTTATGGCTATTTCTTTGGATTTTTTTAATACGTTTAAAGAGACCAATGCAAAGATGCTGGTAGCCGCCATCAGCACAGAAATAATAGCGAACCAAAAGAATATCGTTGCGATGCTTTCATTTACACTGGAAGCTTCGGAAGCGATGTTGTCCTGAAAATTTCCCATGAATGGTTTCGTCGGATACAATTTTTCCCAGGCTGTTTTGGCCTGCTCAAAAACATTACGGACTGAGCCTTGTTTTGCACGGATGATGATACGTGAATATTTTTCGGGTGAAACCAAGACCATGGCCAGGGGCTGCAGGGGATCAAAAAGTGTAGCCTGGGTAAAATCCTTCAGTACACCGATCACGGTATACATCGTTGTATCGTTCCGTTTCATTTGTTTACCGATTGCATCTGTGGGTTTCCAGCCAAATTCGAAAGCCAGCTTCTCATTGATCAGCATAGATTTTCCATAGTCCGCTTTACTGGCTGTGTGGAAGTCTCTGCCTGCGACCAGCTTTAACTTCATCACGTCTATGTAATTGTCACCGGTTTCCAGGTATATGCTTTCTTTCTTTTCGCCCTTTGATTCCAGGGGGATCCTGTTATATGAGAAGCCAATATTATTTACGGTTCCTGCCATTTTATCAATACCCGGGATTTTTGCGAGTTCATCCCGGACGGCTGGGTAGGAGGAATTATTTTGCAGATTCACCCCGATCACATTTGCTTTTTCATAGCCATAGTCATATTTGTTTTGAAATGTGGAATTGCGGGAGAAGGCAACGCCGGCAATAACTGTGATGAATGATATGGCAACCTGTAAACCGAGCAATACACGAGAAAAAAGATTAGTCCCGCCAAATTTTACCGAACCCCTGAAAATGTTCGCCGCATTAAACCTGCTGATATAAAATGCGGGATAGGCGCCCGCGAGCAAAGTGACTCCTGCCAGAATAATACCGATGAAGGTCAGCAACGTATAATCGCTGAGATAATATGCCGTGACATGTACAAATCTAAACATGCTGTTGAACGTGGGCAGCCAAAAGTTATTGATCACTATGGATAAACCGATGGCAAGGAATACAATGAATGCGCATTCCAGCAACTGCTGAAGTATAATTTGTTGCAATGAACTTCCCATGACTTTGCGTACCCCCATTTCTTTCAGGCGCCGGTTGCTTTGCGCGACGGATGTGTTTGCAAAATTCAAACAGGCAGATAATAATATCAGGATTGCCAATACCAACGGCCCCAGAGCTGCAGAATCCTGTGGACGAGGATAGAGGGCGTTACTGTCTATATACATGCCTTCTGCCAGTTGCGAAAGCGGCTGCAGGGAGAAGGAAACCAATTTAAGATCCCGGGCGGCCGATTGCTCCAGCGGAAGATATTTTTTAAGTCCTTCGCTCAGTTGTACGGCTTCTGCAGGATTAGATAGTTTCACGAATACCGCGTCTGAAAACCAGGCCCAGTCATCATCCATCACACGGGTTCCGTCTAACTTAACCTGGTTATTCGTATTGGTGATTAATTCAAACTGAAAGGATGAGTTGACGGGCGGGTCTTTCAATATCCCCGTAACGGTGAGCGGTTTCCGGAAAGCCTCGTCGGAATAGAACATCAACGTTTTTCCAATGGGGTCGGCATCGCCGAAAAATTTCTTTGCAGCCTTCTGGGTGATGAGAACCGTGGAGAGGTCATTTAACCGGATCGTTCCACGAACCAGTGGGAAATTAAAGAAATCAAAAAACTGCGGATCCGTAAAATGTGCCTGTGATTCGAAGGGCTCGTTCTGATCTGCTTTCACATTCAGTCCGCGGCTATCCCATCTAAGCGCTTCCTTCACGACTGAGAAATCATTTTTTACGGCCAAAGCCAGTGTTCCCGGACAAATACCTTTCCGGTTGTCGTTGCCTGATGCTTTTGTAAGAACACGAAATATATTTTCCCCGTCTTTATGGAAATTATTGTAACTAAAAGCGTAGCGGTAATTTTGGATTCCCCATACGATTGAAGCGATACCCACTCCGAGGCTGATGATATTTACAACGGTGAAAAGCTTATTTCTCCAGAGGTTTCTGAGGATGATCGTGCAGTAGTTCTTAAACATGGTTTGTATATTTCAGGATTAACGGGAGACATTCACAGAATGGGTACTAAATACATGCCGGAGTGAAATGCATGATTATCAGTGCGCATTCGGTCATAAAAAGGGTTAACCCGCTTGGTTTTGATACAAGACTGTCCGGTTTTGATACAGAGAGAAATTTGGAAATTTGAAGATTTGGAAATTTGAAAACTGAGAATCATTTCCAAATTTCCAAATTTTCAAATTATTTCAGCAGCTGATACGCAATCAGGCTGGCAACATAAGCCAGCCCTGTCATATAGATCACCTGGATGATGGGCCATTTCCAACCGCGCGTTTCGCGTTTCACGACGGCGAGGGTGCTCATGCACTGCATAGCGAAGGCATAAAAAATCATAAGCGAAACGCCGGTTGCGAGTGTATACACTTTAGCGCCGTCGTCTGTTTTTGCGGAGGCCATTCTTTCGCGCAGGGTCTGCGGGTTGGCACCCTTACCTCCCTCGACGCTGTATAATGTGGCCATAGTGCCGATAAAAACTTCCCGGGCAGCGAATGAAGTAATCAGGGCGATACCGATTTTCCAATCATAACCCAGGGGTTTGATAACGGGTTCGATGGTTCTTCCAAGGATGCCCGCATAAGAATTTTCTAAAAGTTCTGCGTTTTTGGATTTCATTTCCGAAGCCGGAGCGTGTTCGTATTTCGCTGCAATGGCGTGCATTCGGCCTTTTGGTCCATAGGTGCTCAGGCCCCAGAGAATCATGCTGATCACGATGATCACTTTACCTGCATCTCGCACAAATATCCGGGCCTTGCTCACCATGGTAATGGCGACATTTTTCCAACGTGGTGCGCGATACACAGGCAGTTCGAGAATAAAAAAGCTTTTTTCCGTTGAATGAATGAATTTCTTGGCAACATATGAAACAATGAGTGCTGCAAAAACGCCGAGAAGATAGAGACCCATCATCACAAGACCCTGGCTATTGAAAAATCCCCATACTTTATAATTCGGTACGACCAGGGCGATCAACATGGTATACACCGGCAGGCGCGCACTGCAGCTCATCAGTGGCGTGACCAGTATTGTCAACAGTCTTTCTTTTTTATTTTCGATGTTCCGGCTGCTCATAATGGCAGGCACGGCGCAGGCGAATCCGGAGATCATGGGCATTACCGATTTTCCATTGAGGCCAACTTTACGCATGAGCTTATCCGTTAGGAAGCTGATGCGCGCCATATATCCCGTGTCTTCCAGCACGGTGATGAGCCCGAAGAGGATCATGATCTGCGGAATAAAAACCAGGATACCGCTGAGCCCGGCGAGCAGTCCGTTTACCATCAGATCGCGGAACCAGCCATCGGGCAGCTGGGCTGAAACCCAGCTGATCATCTTGGTAAAGGCCCAGTCCAGGCCATCCATCGGGAACTGGGCAAGCCAGAACACACTCTGGAACAACAGGAATAATACAGAGAGCAAAATAATATAACCCCAAAAACGGTTCAGGAGGATATTGTCCAGCCTTTCCGTGAACAAAGTCTTCTGCAGTGGATCGGGTTCGGAAATGGTTTGTTGCATCACCTGGCGGATGCGGGTATAACGTTGCAGGATTTCTTCTGCCTGCACGCGGGTATGGTTGAATTGGTTGGTTTCCTCAATATTTTCAATGCGCTGGTGCACATCGTTTTTGAATCCAAACGATTCATGGTTGATCAAATAATGAAGAGCAGTGTAATCGCTGATTTCCGGCATCAGGCGGCGCAACTGGATCACGGCGTCAGTGGCCAGGGCGCGGTTGGAAATAAAATCCCGGACGGGCGCCTGGTGCAAATGCTGGGCACGCTGCGCTATAATTTTTTTCAGCTGGAGCATGCCCTTGTTCTTACGCGGATTTACAGGCACTACAGGAACACCCAATTCCCGTTCCAGACCAGGCACATCAATTTCAATACCTTTTTTCGCAGCAAGGTCCATCATGGTCAGAGCGACGACAACCGGAATTTTCAGATCGATGATCTGGGAACAAAAAAGCAGGTTCCTGCGCAGGTTGTTAGCATCTACCAGGAGGACAACCATGTCAACTTTCAGATCCGGATCCTGTTGGAGCAGCACTTTATAAGTCACCCATTCATCAGAGCGTTTGGGATAGAGGCTGTATGTGCCCGGAAGATCAACGATCTGGGCATGATAACCTGCGCCCAGGTCGCTCGACCCGGTTTTTTTGTCAATGGTTACGCCCGGAAAATTTCCAACTTTCTGATGAAGACCGGTCAGGGCATTAAAAAGAGAACTTTTTCCACTATTCGGATTTCCAACGAGGCCAATATGTATCTGATTTTTACTCAATAACACATTATGTATAGTGGGGCAATTTAATGGTTACTGGCGGGATTTGCTTACGAGATGCGGAAAGCCACATTTTCATGTTTTCTCATTACCATATTAAACTATTTTAGTACAGCCTTATTTTCACAATGTGGTCCCGCATGTGCTGGATGTAATTGTATTACCCGCTGCAATGAAACGAAGGCTGGTGGATATGTGAGAAGGTGGAAATGAAATGTTTAATGATAATAAAGAAATGAATATTCTTCAAACCAGCCAGCCAAGTAAAAGAAAGAACATCACGATTACCGGCGAGGGGAGGCGGCTATACTGCAGAAGAAAAAATGTCAGGAGGCCGGCGCCAATCTGAGACCAGAGCACTGGCGGGGATTCGGGGTTGAAATCCTTCATCATATAAGAACAGCTGGCGATCAT
>JBGPBW010000299.1:0-5347 GCA_041481385.1 Puia sp. | reverse complement strand
TGGGATAAAACAGATTAAATTGACGATCAGTTGCTCCTGCTGGCCTGCGGTACTAAATAACTTTTTATGATCAGGCTGATCTTAATCATCGCACTATTTCTCATTCGGCAGAATGGCAGGTCTCAAAATGAGCCCGGGAATCCGTCCCTGAAGTATAGTCCTGCTATGCAGAGATCGCTTATAAAATTAGTGGGCGCCTACCTGTATAATATTTATCAATGGCAAATCGATTTTGACAGCGCCATTGTGCTGGCCTGTGAGGGTGAGGGTTTAAGCCATTCACTTTTCGTAAATGAGTCTTTCGATGACGGATCGCCATTTCCCGGAAGGGAGATGATTGAAAAAAATAACATTTCCGGAGCAACTCAATTACTTACCGGGCTGCGCGGAGAGGATCGTTTAAAATTTCTCCTGCAACTGGGAGGCTATTTTCTTTTTAAACCCGGTTCGGATAAAAGGGATATGTCGAATGCGTACAATTATCTGACGGAGGCATTGAGACTCAGCGATTCTTCGGGAATTTCAAAATGGCAGAATGGATCACGCTCCATGCTCGGCAAATACTACTACGAGGCTGGGGATTTCAAAAAAAGCAAAACTTATCTGTCTGAGGTAGTAGATGCCTGCAACAAATCAGGTGATGAGTCGGCCCTGGCCAGGGCCCTGGCGGAGAGAGGGGGCTATGAATTATTTAATGACAGCAGCAAGTGGAGAGACATTACAAAGGCGCTTGAACTCTTCAGGAAACGAGATGACAAGGTTGGACAAATTGAGATGCTTGCAAAAGTTGCGGAAATACATCTTATCAATGGATTTTGGTCGGAGGCCGAAAAGGATTGGCTGGAGTCGGTGGATTTAGAAAAAGAAATTGGATTCAGGCATATTCATTATTACTTCAATGTGCTGGCCTATGTCGAGCTGGTCACAGGGAATACGAATATTGGACTTTCCTATGCCAATAAAGCGATCAGCACAATGGAAGAAATAAACGACCGGGCTTTTTCTTCTCTTTTTTATTTTAGAAAGGCAGATATATATGAATCGCATGGTGATTTGGACAGAGCGGTATACTGGTATCGCAAATCCATGGAATCTGCCGGCACAGACAGCACTCATCGTTTTTGGTACTCAAGTTTTGTTTGGTTATCAAACACCCTTACAGATGAGGGAAGGTATCAGGAAACGCTTGATTTAATAGACAGCGTCACGGTCAGATTTCCACCATTGAATCCACTGGATAAAATGTATTTGGCAGAGGCCAGGGGCCTTAGTTATTATGGTCTGAAACAGGCATCGCTGGCTGAGAAAAGCCTGGCAGAGGTCGCCCGCATCGCCGACCAGTTAAGTTCCCACCCGCAAATGCATAGAGATGTTTACCGGGTATATTCGGTAATTGCTGCTGGCTACGCATCCGGGGGCGATATAAAAAAAGCAAAACAATATCTTCAAAAATCACTTGCCATCATAACCGAAACGAAAGATTTCCTGACCAATATCAATTTGGCATTTGTTCAATTTAAAGTAGACTCCAGTGAAGGGAAGTACCTGTCAGCCATACGAAATTATCAAAGATACGAGCAGCTCAAGGACTTGGCTTTTAATTTGAAAAAGACCAGGGAGATCGACGAAATGAACATACAATATGGCGTAGCGCAGAAAGAAAAAGATTTGCAGTTGATGCAAAACAGGGAACAACTACAGCGAGCAGATTTGATCCGTGAGAGACTCATGCGGAATATCATCATCATTGTTTCGTCACTGCTCCTGCTTTTGTTTGCATTAGTTTACAACCGCTATCGGCTAAGGCAGCGCAGCAATAAACTGTTACAGGATCAGCAAAAAATTATCAGTCAGAAAAATGAAGTTCTTCAACAGACCATTCATGAAAAGGACGATTTATTGGAAGAAAAAGACTGGCTGGTCAGGGAAATCCATCATCGCGTGAAGAACAACCTGCAGATGGTGATCAGTTTGCTGAATGCACAATCAGAGTTTCTAAACCATCCTTCTGCCGTGGATGCAATCAGGGAAAGTCGCGAACGTATGCAGGCTATCGCCATCCTTCACCAGAAATTATACCGGTCAGATACCAATACCCGGATCAATATGCGGTCCTATGTAAACGAACTGATGGATAATATACGAGGCAGTGTGGCCGATACAAGGAGAATGGAATTCCATGTGGATGTGGCCCCGGATATCGAACTTGACATATCGCAATCGGTTCCCCTCGGCCTTATCCTGAATGAAGGCATCACCAATTCCATCAAATATGCTTATGGTAAAAATGAAAAAGGGAGCATCCGGATCTCGCTTCAATATGCGGGAGTCGGACAATTGCAGCTAAAGATAGCGGACCATGGCAAAGGTTTACCTGAGGGGTTGGATGCGGAGCATCCCCATTCCCTGGGCCTGCAGCTGATTAGGTTATTTGCCGAGCAACTGGAAGGGGATCTGTACTTTGTGAACAGCAATGGATTGAAAATCGTTCTAAACTTCAAACCATCAGAGTACAGTAAAGCATCTATAGACAATGTAATGTGTGTTACGATATAATCTGTTTACCTTTTTTTATGAAAGATAAAGTACTAATTGTAGAAGACGAACTGATTGTTGCCAGGGACATTCGCCAGACCCTGGAACGAAATGGAATCAGGGTAGCAGGGATTGCCCGTTCAGCTGAAAAAGCTCTTGAATTGGTTGAGGAATTTCAGCCAACACTTGCACTTGTCGATATTTTTTTAAAAGGAACGCTTACCGGAATTGATCTGGCTAAACACCTGAACAAAAAGGGAATTCCATTTATCTATGTATCTGCAAATTCTAATCAGCAGGTGTTGGAAGCCGCTAAGTCAACAGACCCATATGGGTTTATTGTAAAACCATTCAGAGAAAAGGATCTGCTGGTCACATTGGATATCGCAAGGTACAGATACGAGAACAAGAAGAAAATGGAAAAGGAAATTGTCGACTATACTGTCCAGTTGAAATCATTGGCTCCAAAGGACAGGACGGCAAACCTGAGAACCGATCAATTCCGTTGTGAAGATATTATCGGGAGAAGTGCACCCATGATGCATGTATTCAACCTGATTCAGCAGGTCGCGCACTTCGACACTTCTGTACTGATATTGGGGGAAAGCGGAACCGGGAAAGAGGGTATTGCTAATTGTATTGTTCAAAAGTCTCCTCGCAAAAATAAGCCATTCATTAAAATTAATTGTGCTGCCATTCCTGCTGAGCTGATGGAGTCAGAATTCTTCGGGCATGAAAAGGGCGCATTTACCGGGGCTTCCGAGAGGAGAATCGGGAAATTTGAGCAGGCAGCAGGAGGAACCATACTGTTGGACGAAGTAGGTGAAGTCAGTTTTGAGATGCAGGCGAAGTTGTTGCGGGTTTTGCAGGAAAAGGAAATTCAACGGGTCGGGAGCGATACCATGATCAGGACGGATGTCAGGGTCCTGGCCTCAACCAGCAGAATCCTTGAGAAAGAGGTAGCAGAAGGTAAGTTTCGTCTTGATCTGTATTACCGGCTACTTGTTTTCCCGATCCATTTACCACCACTGCGTGACAGAAAGGAGGATATTCCACTGCTGATTGACTACTATATTGACTATTATGCCCGCAAAACCGGAAATAAAATCGCTGCACTGAGCACGGATTCCATGCAAAAATTACTGCAGTATTCATGGCCGGGGAATGTAAGGCAGTTGCAACATCTGGTAGAAAGAATGACTCTTTTAAACAACAATGAGATAGCCCTGGAAATTGAACCGGTCAGAACTCCCGATCATTCACCTTCTGAAGATAAAAAGATTCCACATACCAAAACGCTCGAGGAAATGGAAAAGGAATATATTCTGTCCGTATTGAATCAATGCAACTTCAGGATCTCTGGAAAAGGTGGTGCTGCGGAAATCCTCAACCTTTCGCCTGCTACGCTTCATTCTAAGATGAAAAAATTGGGGATCAGGACAGGTTATGAATAAACCGTGCCTTCCTGGACGCTGTGCAGTTACAGCTCCCACAAATTTGCTTTGAGGAAGGCCTGGTTCGCTTTATCCGGGCTTCAATGGACGGTTTACGCCAATCGATGTAGTATATAGCTTTACACTCCCTCGCAGGTTCATTTTATTACCGACAAACTTTAATTTTATCTTTCAAATCATTCTGCACAACCACGTTGATGAACTGGCCTCTCTTAATAGAAATCATTTATATCGCCGTAGTATTAGGGGTTTGTGTGCGCATTATTTATGAAACCCGCACCAGCGCTAAAGCCCTGGCCTACCTGTTGGTCGTTATTTTTCTCCCTTTAGTCGGAATATTTTTTTATTTCTCTTTCGGAGTGAACTATCGGAAAAGAATCCTGTACAGCAAGAAACCCATCAGTGACGATCGTATTTGGGAAAAAATTAAACAGGATATTTACGTACATTCTTTGCAAACATATTCTGATATCGATGAAAAATATCGGCCAAACATTCATTTGGCGAAATACCTGACATTGGAATTGAGCCCGGTGACCATGGGGAATGAGGCTACGCTCCTGGTGAATGGTGAAGAGAAATTCCCCACAGTGATCAAAGCGTTGGAGGAAGCCCGCGAGCACATTCATATCGAATATTATATTTATGAAAATGACAGGATTGGTCAGGCCATTGCAGACATTTTAATCAGGAAAGCAAAATCAGGTGTGGCTGTCAGATTCATTTATGACGATTTCGGCAGCAGGGGTATACGCAGGAATTTTTTGAATACGTTAAGGGATGCGGGAATTCAGACATATCCGTTTTATAAAATTAAATTCCTTAGAGTAGCCAATCATTTAAATTACCGAAATCACAGAAAGATCATTGTCATTGATGGCAAAAAAGCCTTCGTCGGGGGCATCAATATCAGCGACAGGTACATCAACGATGATGCATATCCCGCAAAAAATAAAGTTTTCTGGCGGGACACACATCTCGTACTCGAAGGACCAGGAGTTCAGTATCTCCAATATCTTTTTATTTGCGACTGGAACTTCTGTTCAGGAAAACCACTGGAAAACATTAACAAGTACTTTCCGCCTTTTTCCGGCAAGCTACCCGGTAACAAGGTGATTCAAATCGCTGCCAGTGGACCTGACTCAGAAAGTCCGACCATTCTTTATTCTCTTCTTTATGTTATTTATCAGGCGCAGGAGGAAATATTAGTAACCACGCCTTATTTTATTCCCGAGCAAAGCATATTGGATGCCCTGGTGATGGCAGCACTTGGAGGTGTAACAGTAAAATTGCTGGTTCCGGAAAAAGGAGATTCAAAACTGGTAGAACTCGCTGCGAGTTCATATTATGAAGATTTG
>JBGPBW010000298.1:0-5392 GCA_041481385.1 Puia sp. | reverse complement strand
TGATTCGCTTATTGAATTCAAAAACCGGATCCGGAAAAATCTTTAAAAATGGGGGGACTTTGCCCGGATCGGTATCAAGGCCCACACAAAGATAATTCTGTTTCGCGCTGATCTGATCAAGAAGTGCACCACGGGTCATGATTTCGTTTTATATTTTTCATTCATTGTCCTGGCTATTTCCAGAGCATCTGCATCTTTTTTACTGAGTTCTTCAATAATGTTCGCCTGGGATTGTTTGTCTCTGTTCTGGCTGAGTTTAAAAACATGTCGGACGGAAAGCACTTCTACTTCAAAAGCCACGATGGCCTGCATCATCTGTTGTACATAATGCAAATCCATATTTTGCACCAGGGAAGGCGAACCAGGTGCTTCAAAGGTTTCAGTTAATCGTATAAGCAGCTGTTTTAGGAAGACATCATCCTGAAACCGAAGTTCACCAGCTGCCTGCACGGTCTGATAATTCCATGTACTTGCTGTTTGTTTGTTGGTATACCAGCTGGCGCTCACATAAGTATGTGCCCCGGAAAAAACAACTAAGACATTATGGTTTTGATAAAAAGCCCGCGTATGATCCTGCTTCTTCATAAAATGACCCTGCAGAAATAATTGATCGCCCCGCTGATCGAAAAGGATAGGCACCTGGGTGGCCACCGGTATGCCGGTTCCATCAGCCCCGCAGATCAATGCAAAGGGATGCGTCCGCATGAAAGCAAGCACTTCATCGGGATGTCCTGCTTTGAAATAAGGTATATCGTACATAGATGAAATTACGCGACCACAAGTTTTGCCCTTTTTTCTGTATTGATATTGGCATTGATCATCGCAATACTGCGGGCCGCATTTCCAGCAAAATCCTGGAATGATTTCTTTGCAGGTTTGTCTTCCCCGATCATCACGGGCTTTCCTTCATCACCACCTTCGCGGATTCCCTGCAGCAGTGGTATTTGTCCAAGGAACGGAATGTCATATTCATCAGCGAGTCTTTTCCCTCCGTCTTTCCCAAAAATATAATACCGATGCTCAAGGTTTTCTTCGGCAATAAAATAACTCATATTTTCCACCAGACCAATGATTGGCGCTTTTAACTGAGCCTGTCCGAACATGGCAATAGCTTTTTTCGCGTCAGCCAGGGCAACATCCTGCGGAGTAGTTACGACAATCACTCCTGTTACAGGCACAGATTGCAACAAAGTCAGATGGATGTCACCGGTTCCCGGCGGCATATCAATGACAAGGTAATCAAGAGCATCCCAGAGCACCTCTGTTACAAATTGCTTAACTGCTGAACTGGCCATCGGACCTCGCCACACTACAGCGTTCTTTTCGTCTACCAGCAATCCAATACTCATCAACTGAATTCCGTATTTCTCAATCGGCAGAATCATGCCCTTGCCCTCGACCGTTTTCATCAAGGGCCTTTCTCCCCGTAAACCAAACATGATATGCTGACTTGGGCCATAAATATCCGCATCCATCAAACCAACTTTCGCACCGTCCGCTGCAAGTGCCAGAGCGAAATTTGAAGCTATCGTGCTCTTACCCACACCTCCCTTGCCACTCACAATTGCAATAATATTTTTAACTTTGGGCAACACAATTTCCTGATCAGTCCTTTTTGAATTCATTTCGGAAATAAAATGGACCGCTACTGAAACGTCGTCTCCAATTTGCAGATGAATGGCTTTCACGCAATCTGTTTTGATCTTATCCTTTAAAGGACAGGCCGGTGTGGTAAGAACAACCGTAAAGGAAACAGTACGATCATGGATGACGATATCCCGAACCATATTTAACGTGACCAGATCTTTTCCGAGATCTGGTTCCTGAACAGTTCCAAGAGCCACTAACACATTTTCAACCTTCATGACCAATGTTTTGTTAAAAAGAAGAAATCAGCCGTAAAATTAGTTCATGGGGACATTAATTTGTTAATGATTTACGGTTTATAAACTTTATTTTTGGCGCAGTTTTGAAAAAATTTCTACTATACTTCATATTGCTTAGCCTGCCCTTTGCCCTGGAAGCCCAATTTGATAAATTAAAGGATTCCGTAGTCCAGTTTTATGGCGTGGTGATGACGGCCGACAGCCTTCAGGGCATCCCTTCTGTAAGCATAGTTGTAAAGGGGCAGCATCGCGGAACATTCAGCAATGACCAGGGTGTTTTTTCCATCGTGGTGATGAAGGGAGATCAGATCGAATTCAGCAGTATCGGATATAAACCCAGGCTGGTACAAATTCCCAAAAGCCTGGAAGGAAATCAATGGAGTATCATACAATTGCTGGTGACTGATACCATGTACCTCCCGGCAACGATAATCAGACCCCGGCCTACGCGGGAGCAATTCGACCGGGATTTCGTAAATACCAAAGTACCCGACGACCAGATAGAAATCGCACGTCAAAACAATAGTGCGGTAAAACGTCGAATTCTCGCACAGGGATTACCCGCGGACG
The DNA here is from genome assembly GCA_041481385.1 of Puia sp. GTDB lineage: Bacteria > Bacteroidota > Bacteroidia > Chitinophagales > Chitinophagaceae > Puia. The sequence continues at coordinate 2,936 of JBGPBW010000298.1, read as the reverse complement.
CACAAGAAGCCACAAGTTATTACCTGAAGCAGAATGCTACTAAATATTCTTATTATAATCAGGTTCCCCCACAGAATATTTTTAACCCGCTGGCCTGGGCCGAATTCATACAGGCCTGGAAACGGGGAGATTTCAAGAATAACAATTGACCGATCTTTGGGCACGTCATATGGATTATCCCCAGACGATCGAATTCTTGTTTACACGATTGCCGCTCTTCAGCCGGATCGGTGCTGCTGCTTATAAAGCCGATCTGTACAATATCCATTTACTCGCCGCCTTACTGGGCAATCCTGAAAGAAAATTCAAATCTATTCATATAGCTGGAACCAATGGGAAGGGCTCAACAAGTCACATGCTGGCCGCAATTCTTCAGAAAGCCGGGTACAAAACCGGGCTTTATACTTCCCCACACCTCTACGATTTCCGTGAACGCATCCGTATCAACGGACGAATGATCCCTGAAAAACAGGTAATCCAGTTTACAGATCGTATTCAATCTGTTATCGATCAGATCGAACCCTCATTCTTTGAGATTACGGTAGCGATGGCTTTCGAATGGTTTGCTAAGGAATCAGTCGACATCGCGGTTGTGGAAACGGGACTGGGTGGACGGTTAGACAGTACAAATATTATCATTCCGGAAGTGTCAGTAATCACCAATATCAGTTATGATCATATGGACCTTTTGGGAGATTCCATACAGAAAATAGCATTTGAAAAAGCGGGCATCATCAAGGCGGGTGTCCCGGTTGTAATTGGTGAAGAACAGAATGAATCCAGAGAAGTATTTCTTAACACCGCTGCACAAAACGGCTCACCCATCCATTTTGCGAGTAAAAAAAGATTTCCGGGTGAATGGAAAATCGAAGGACGTTTTTTATATGTTCAATTAACAGAATCTCACAACAACAATAAAAAAAATTATCTTCTTGATCTCACAGGACTGTACCAGCTCAAAAATATTACTACCGTTGCTGAAGTCGTTTCAATCCTGAACCAGAAGGGATATAAAATCAGCGATTGGGCAATGCAGCAGGGATTAAAACAAGTGAAATCCCTGACAGGTCTGCATGGACGCTGGGATATCCTGCATGAAAATCCGTTAGTGATAACTGATGTGGCTCATAATGAAGATGGCATGATGGCCATAGCAAAGCAGATTGAAAATACATCCCACGAAGAACTGCATATAATCATCGGGATGGTAAAAGATAAAGCAATAGAAAATATTCTGCGCCACTTGCCCACCATGGCCAGCTATTATTTTACACGCGCCCAAATCCCCCGTGCATTACCCGAAATGGAGCTCATGACAAGGGCTGCCGGGCTGGGGTTAAAAGGCAAAGCGTTTCCGGATGTGAAACAGGCGTTAGAAGCTGCGGTATTGAAAGCAGGTCCAAAAGACCTGATACTGATTTGTGGCAGCGTCTTTCTGGTTGGGGAAATAAATCTTAAAGAAATTTCATTTTAGTCAATGCATAATAAAGGGCCGTTACATGCATACTCTGTACAATCTGGTTTTCAGCCAAAAGTTTTTTCACTTCATCAATACCGAATAAATACACTTCGATTTCCTCATTGTGGTCCAGTTCCTGATCTTTTTCATAACGGCCACCGGTCGCCAGGAACATATGCATCCAGTTATTGTTGGTGGAGGGATTTGAAGAAGACTTACCCAGATATTCATATTGACTAAACCGGTATCCCGTTTCTTCCAGAAGTTCACGCGCTATAGCGGTCTCCAAAGAAGTATCTGATTCATCCACACACCCGCCCGGAATTTCGTAGCAGGTCACATCCAGCGCATAACGGTATTGACGCTCCAGGATAAACTTCCCCTCTTCTGTAATGGCTACAGCGGTAACCCAGGTGGGAAATTCATAGACGTAATAGGGACTAATGATTTTCCCTTCACGGGTCTGACAAATGTCTTTACGTACGGTTCCCCAAAGATCCCGTGAAAGATACTCTGAAGAAATTTTTTTCCAGCGAAGGTCCTTCATGTTTATAGATTATGTGCTTCCCGGTAAGCCAGGATATGGGCGGTATGATGTTTACCATGCCAGCTGTACATGCCAAGCAAAAACCAGATGCTCACAGGTGCCGGTTTACCCGGATAATGAAATACCCGGTTCCATTGCTCATGGGATATATCTTTGATTGCAGCATATAAACGGGCATGCAGGGCATGCAGCAGGGTAATGGAAATATTAACCGGCAATTCCCGGACATCGGCAAGTTCCGCCCATAGTTTTTCTTCATAGGACTTAACTGTCAGATTTTCTTCCGTCAAGGCAAGTTTGAAACGAATGTAGGCATTCATATGGCTGTCAGCCACATGATGGACGAGTTGCTGAATGGTCCATCCGCCTTCGCGATAAGGACTGTTCAGGTGGGCAACGTCGAGATTCTGTATCGCGTACTCCAATTCAGTAGGTAATTGGCGGATATTATTCAGCCATTTCAATTTTTGCGATTCCGAATAGGCCTGGGGTTCATATCTGCCGATGGGATAACGGGGGTCAGACATAATTATCAATTATTAAATTGTTATAATAAATCATAAAATAAATCTCACACTACCATATTTCCACATTTTCATACTTTTTATTCCTCCCTCCACTCCTTACCGGTCATATGAATGAATACATCTTCAAGGTTCGCCTTTTTTACTTCTTTAGGCCTCTCGAATCCCGAGGCTACCAATTTGTCGATGAGCCGGTCTGGGGAATCCAGGGCAATGATCTTTCCGGAATCCATAATGGCCACACGGTCGCAAAGTACTTCCGCTTCGTCCATATAGTGAGTTGTTATAATAACGGTAGTGCCCGAAGTCCGGATGTCCCGAACCAAATCCCAAAGGTTTCTCCTCGCTTGTGGATCAAGTCCGGTAGTAGGTTCATCCAGAAAAATGATTTTTGGCTGGTTAATCA
>JBGPBW010000297.1:0-5406 GCA_041481385.1 Puia sp. | reverse complement strand
GATCCTGATTCCAAATGGAGAAAAAATGCCGGCCAAAGATGAAGAGACCCTAAAGCAGGAAATCCTTACCATGTCGGGCGTTTTTCACGCAGCGATATCGACCAGTGCGCCGACACTGAAATCTTTTGGAGACAGTTATGTGCCGGATCCTTCCACGACCGGCGAGAAACTGGTGAAAGATATCATACTCAATTCCTATATGGCCGATGAGCAATTCATTCCATCCTTAAACATACAATTGCTGCAGGGCAGAAATTTCTCAAAAGATTTTAATGATTCCACTTCGGTTATATTGAATGAAACTGCAGTTGAACAAATCGGATGGAAACATCCCCTGGATCAGTTCATGACTTATCCGGGTAATAATGGTCAGCGATTTAAGGTGATCGGTGTGATGAAAGATTTTGATGTTGAATCCATCCGGATCGGTATGTCGCCCTTCGCCCTGTTTCATAATTCATCAAAAACATACACGACCGGCACTTCCTTCCTGGTCATCAGTGTGGATCCGCAAAAGACCAAGACCCTGTTGTCGCAATTTGAACATAAATGGAAAAGTTTTACTTCAACGGTTCCATTTGAATACAGTTTCCTGGATAAAAATTTCGAAGCTATGTATAATGATGAACAGCGCATGGGTTCTGTGTTCGGAATTTTTACAACGCTGTCCATATTTGTCGCCTGCCTGGGTTTGTTCGGTTTATCAGTATATACCGCAGACAGGCGGAAGAAAGAAATTGGTGTGCGCAAAGTACTCGGTGCTTCTGTACAAAATGTCGTCACCCTGTTGTCTAAGGAATTTGTGCGACTTGTGATCATCGCCGCAATTATCGCCTTCCCGCTTGCGGCCTGGGCGATGCATAAATGGCTGCAGGATTTCGCCTACCGGATTTCCATCGAGTGGTGGGTTTTTGCATTGGCCATGATCGTCGCGTTGTTGATCGCGTTGGTGACCATCAGCTTCCAGGCCATCAAAGCGGCCGTCGCTAACCCGGTAACCAGCCTACGCACAGAGTAACTTGTCCGCTGAAGCTTTAGCGAAAGCGGTCGGCTGGCGATGCCAGCCTGCGCTTGGAATAAAAGTCATTTAGATCAAAAATCTACGACAATATAGAGACCTTATAGAGACCTTATAGAGATATTTCCCTTCTTGGACAAGGGCAGGCTAAGCTCCTGCAAAGAGCAGGCTACAATCCGAATAGTCTTTATTTGCCGGCATTTTTTGCAGGAACGCTGAGCATCACCGTTATGATACTACCCACCGAGCCGCCCGGTTTGCCCAAATTAAACTCAGCGCGCGGAATGGTAAACTGACCTTTAAAAACTCCGGAACCGTCTTTATCGGTAAATGTAAAAGGAATTTCAACGGGTTTGGTTATTCCCTTTATCGTTAAATCACCCAACACTTTATAACCGCTGCCAGTTTTTTCAAACTTATTCGACTTAAAACTGATTTTGGGATATTTTTCCGTATTGAACCATTCTTCTTTGTTGCGCAGGTCGCTGTTGCGCAGATTGATACCGGTACTCACGGTTTTTGCTTCCACGCTGGCGGACATAGAGCTGGCGGACAGATCCTTTTCACTAAATTGAATTGTTGCCTGCAATCCGGAAAAACTGCCGTGCACCGTACCAAATATTCCCTTAACTGTAAAATTAATTTTGGAATTTGTTGTATCCGCTTTCCAGTTTGCTGAAAAAGACAGGCCCACGAATATCGTTGAGACTGTCAGTATTTGTTTAAGTTTCATGTATATAATTATTAAAATAGCGTGGTTACCAAATAGTACTCATTGAGTACTCGTTTCCCCATCGTTCATCATTACCTATACCATAGCCAGTTAATTATGTCTGTCTTCATATACCCTTTCATGTCCGTCATTATCCATATAAACCGTCTTGTAATGTTTTTTGTGCTTATAATGAGTCATATACACATGGTTCTCGCCATAATGATCAATACGTGTGTACTCGTAGTGACCTGATCCTCCGTAACTATCATGCATATGATTTCTTACGGTATGTGGTACATCGTGATTTTCATATGGAATATGGGTATCAATATGCCTCCCTGACATATCATAGTAAGCGATGACTTGTCCATTATTGTGATCGTTGTCCTCAAAGGAAACGCTCCATCCAACACTCGACTGAACCCAGTGTGATGGATGTGAATGCGGATAATCCACCTGAAAAGAGCCGGATACATTTTTAGGAGGATTGTGATCATATTGGCCGTATCCGATATACATACAGAATCCAAATAACAAGGTTAATAAGCCAGTTTTCATAATCGTATTTATGAATAGGGTTCAATAACCTTGCCCTGGAATTATTTAACGGAATCCTCCTTATGCAGTGCAGAGGTAATTAAGGACAATTCTTCCCGTAATCCTTTAAAACTGCTTTTTTTGATCATGAAATGTGAGGCGCCCATACGAAGGGTGTCCTGGATCTCAATTCTATTGGAAGTAGTGGAGTATATAACGACCGGGACATCTTTGAGCGAAGATGTGCTTTTTAATTCTGCAAGGCACTGTTTACCATTCTGATGTGGCATATTCAAATCAAGGAATATGGCATCAGGAAGGGGAACGGTGGCATTTTTTAAGTTACTGATCGCCTGGCTCCCACTGTTGGCGCTATAACATTGACTGTCAGGATCGTTTTTACTTAAGGCATCAATTAAGAATTGCTGATCATCCAAATCATCATCAACAACATAATATATGATCTTTCTGGTCAATAGGTGGGATTAAAAGTAAGTGGGCCAATAAATATAAGCTTTCCGGGGGGTAAAAAAAATTAAGACTACCTTTCTATCCCCTGATTTGTACTTTACGATCGGGATCAATTCTAAATAAGGTGTCTGAAGCAGAGCAAAAGCTAATTACGCGTTCAGATAATCTCTTTCCGGTTGTCGGCATTGGGGCTTCCGCAGGAGGCCTCGATACTTTCAAGAGATTACTGAAAGCCATTCCGGAAAATTCCGGCATGGCCTATATTTTTGTCCAGCATCTGGACCCTTCCCATGAAAGTATCCTCGCAGATTTACTCCAGCGTATCACCAAAATCCCGGTGTTGGAAGTAACGGATAATATTAAAGTCGTGCCGGATCACGTCTACATCATTCCTCCCAATAAACTTCTGACCGCGACTGACGGTGTGCTCAAATTAAGCGCCCGCCCTCCAAAAAATCAACGGAGCATGCCTATTGATTTATTTTTTGCATCTCTTGCAGAAGTACACCAAAGCCATGCTATCGGTGTAGTTCTGTCCGGCACGGGTACAGATGGTACCCTGGGATTAAAAGCTATTAAAGATCACGGAGGTGTTACCATCGCGCAGGAACAGCAGTCGGCATCCTATAGCGCCATGCCCCAAAACGCCATTGATGCAGATGTTGTGGATTTCATTCTTTCGCCCGAAAATATTCCTCAGCATTTACTCACATTAAATGAAACTGCTAAAACGGATGCCGATGACCATGAAGGAAGTTCAGACTTAATCCAGGAACAGGCATTTAAAAAGATTTTGTCCTTACTAAGAATTCGAAAGGGCGTGGATTTTACTTATTATAAACAGACCACGATAAGAAGGCGAATTTCCAGGAGAATCGCTTTAAAGATGAAAGGAAATATTGCTGACTACCTGGCATTTTTAAAAGAAAACAAACCTGAACTGGATATTTTATACCAGGACTTACTGATTCCGGTAACCGGATTTTTTCGTGATCCGGTAATTTTCGAAAATGTAACCGAAAAGGTATTTCCTGCCCTTTTTAAAAACAAACTGGATAATGAATCCATACGTTTTTGGATCGCGGGTTGTTCCACAGGTGAAGAAGCATACTCCTTGGTGATGTGCCTGCATGAATTTCTTGGAGATAAAATCCCGGCCTACAAAATACAGGTATTTGCAACAGACATTTCAGAAATGGCCATTGCTAAAGCCAGAACCGGAATGTATGCTAAAATAGATTTAATTGGACTCTCTGCAAACCGGCTGGAGAGATTTTTTACCAAAGCGAATAGCGGATTCCAAATCAATAAGGTCATAAGAGATACCTGCATTTTTGCGTTTCATAATTATTTAAAAGATCCTCCATTTGCGAATATTGACCTGATCAGCTGCCGCAACTCCCTTATTTATATGGATCCCTTTCTGCAAAAAAACGCACTCAGGACCTTTCATTATGCCCTGAGAGAACAGGGATTTTTGTTGCTGGGAAAATCAGAGACCGTGGGTCAGGTTTCCGAACTCTTTTCTTCATTTGATAAACACAGTAAAATTTATAACCGCAAACAATCAAAAGGAAGGTTTACGCCTCCAACGGCTGTTTCCAGCGAAGAAATTCCGATTATGCAAAAATCCCGGGTAGGACCTGCCGAAAGTTTTAAAGATGACTTTCAAAAAAATGCAGATGACGTATTATTGTCACGTTATGTTCCACCCGGTGTAATTGTCGACAAGGAAATGGACATCGTACAATTTCGCGGTTCAACGGGTGTCTGGCTGGAGTCAACTCCCGGAAAACCCAATCTGAATGTGATAAAAATGGCGAGAGAAGGTCTGGGGTTTGAACTGCGAAATGCCTTACATAAAGTAAAAACCAGTAAAGAGCCACTGATCAGGGAAGATCTTGCTTTTCAATTTATGGGCAGTTTTCATAAAGTAACCATCGAAGTAATCCCACTAACCCATGTGTCTGAACCGCACTATTTAATACTTTTTAAAGACAAAGGATCCGTAAACGGCAAATCAATCGAACAAAGGGGCATTTTAAAAAAGGAGGATATCAGGTCGGTTAAGAAAACGATGGAAGAGGTTCAAATTCATAAACTAACCCTGGAACTTGCGCAGACCCGGGCAGATATGAAAATCATTACAGAAGACCAGGATGCATTCAATGAAGAACTTCAAAGTGCCAATGAAGAACTTCTTTCCGGAAGTGAAGAGTTGCAGAGTCTGAATGAAGAACTCGAAACCTCCAAGGAGGAGTCTCAGACCAGTAATGAAGAATTAATTATAGTGAACCAGGAACTCTATGAACGGAATGAACAATTAAATCTATCCCGGCAGTATGCCGAGTCTATCGTTAAAACCATACGGGAACCACTGATCATCCTTAACGGAAAATTACAGGTAAAGAGCGCTAATAAATCATTCTATACCAATTTCAAAACCACGGCAGAAGAAACCGAGGGAAAGACGGTTTTTGAATTAGGAAATAACCAATGGAATATACCCAAACTTCGAAAAATACTTGAAAAAATATTACCGGAAAAACTCAGTATTGTCGATTTTGAATTGTTCGCGATGACTAGTGCGCCAGGATCTCCGCCAAATCTTTTTTCCAAAACTTCGCGATCCCCGTGGTTCCGTGGCCGCGCGTCTCATCGCTAG
>JBGPBW010000296.1:0-5415 GCA_041481385.1 Puia sp. | reverse complement strand
CTGACCATGGTCTGGAAATTCAGGAGGCTTTCGAGACGACCCTGCGAGATCTCAGCCTGATAGGGTGTATACTGGGTATACCATCCGGGATTTTCAAAAACATTACGCAGGATTACAGAGGGTGTAATCGTTTCATAATAACCCTGACCTATATAATTTTTGAACACCAGGTTTTTAGACGCGATGTCCCGGATCAGGGTCAGAAAATCTGACTCGCTGACGGATTCTGTAACCTGGAGAAATCCGGGATTCCGGATGCTTGGTGGAATGGCTTTATCGATCAGATCTTCCAACGATTCCACGCCAATAGCCTCCAGCATCTGCCGGGTTTCAGTTTCGTTGGAACCAATATGTCTTCTGGTAAATTCGCCTGCCTGCTTCTCAAATAAGTTCATATCGGGTATATGTGAATCAAAAGATGCGCAAAGTTAATGCGATTCGGGCAATTTTTTAAGCGTGGATGGATGACGGTTGGCAGTTGGCGGATGACGGTTGACCGTTAAGCGTTCTGCGTTCAGCGTTCAGCATCATTCCGGGGATTGAATATTTTCTTCCCTCTCTAATAACTGCCTGCTGGTCAGACGACTGCCATCATGGCTCCAGCCCGGAGGACCAAACAGGTATTTCCATTTTTCTTTTGTAGAAAGACCACGGTGGCGCAGGTCGCTTCTTATGGCCCGCCATTCATGTAAAACAAGGTTAACCGGTGTTTTGTGTTCCAGATTTTTTGTCAGACCATATTTCTTTTCCTGATACATTTCATCGGGCAGTTCAGCCTGGAAGGTGCCGAATATCTGATCCCAGATGATCAGGAACATGCCCATATTTTTATCCAGGTATTTTGGATTGGATGAATGATGCACCCGGTGATGGGAAGGTGTGACAAACAAATATTCCAGCCATCCCATATTTCGGATCAGTTCGGTATGTACAAATATGCCCCAGATTTGCGTGGCTGAATATATGAACACGATATCGAGCGGGCGGAATCCGAACCCCGCAAGCGGTATAAAATAGATAAACCGGTACAGGGGCTGGAATACGGAAGATCGGAAGCCAACTGAAAAATTCATATGCTCTGATGAATGATGGGTAACATGTACAGCCCAGAAAAACCGGATCTCATGATCGAAACGGTGCAGCCAGTAATACATAAAATCTTCTCCCAGCACCAGAGCGATCCAATAGAGCGGGCCAATCTGCCAGAAAAACATTTTATGATTATAAAAGAACAGGAAAACCGCTACATACACAATCCGGAACCCCAGGTCGATTCCTGCATTCAGCAGCATCAGATAAATATTACTTGCTGTATCTTTCCAGGAGTATAACTTGCGGTGTTGCAGATGACTCAGCAATAATTCCAAACCGATAATCCCAATATAAAAGGGCGTGCTGATCAGAATGAGTAGCTGTTCATGGAGGGATCCGGTCATTTGCAAAATTAATCAATCTCCGATATATGGCCGGACAGGCAAATATTACGCTGCAGAACTGGGAAAAAATTTCCGGAGAACATCAGAAATTTTATAAAAATTTTTTAGCCAGGGCGGGAAAAAATGCCGTGCTGAAACAAATCCCGGAATTACATGATCAGGCTTTTGCAAAGATCGATTGCCTGCAGTGTGCACGCTGCTGCAAAAACTATTCTCCCCGGTTTAAGACACCGGATATCAAAAGAATCTCCAGGTTACTCCAGTTGAAAGAGAGTGTTTTTATTGAGAAATACCTGAAGCTCGATGAAGAAGGGGACTATGTGGCGGTTTCGAAACCCTGTCCTTTTTTAGGTGCCGATAACAAGTGTTCCATCTATGAAGACAGACCTTCGGATTGCAGAAGATTTCCTTACACCGATGAAGATGTGCTGCTGAAACGGCCGGCCCTGACTCAAAAAAACAGCACATTTTGCCCGATCGTTGTTTCAGTACTCGAAGGTCTTATGGAGAAACTTACTTAATGTTTTCAGCCGCTTCTTCATAAGCGGCCTGCAGTCCGCGTTCAATGCCATCGCCCTGCCATTCCGTAACACCGGGAATGGAGGTGACTTTCATAATTTCTTCTTTGGTTTTTCCGGCTTTGATCTGTCTGTTCACAAAGGCAAGCAGGTTTTTTAGATAGTCCTGCATGGCTTTAACATCTGCTTTATTACCGGTCACTTTTTCGGGATCAAACGCATGGCCAAAAACAAAGAGCGTGTCGTTATCGAACTGCTCTTGGATTTTATCCAGCACAACGATCCAGTTGGCGATGGAGGCACCTGCGCTTCTGTCGATAAAAGCCCAGCGCCGGTTAAATACCAGGTCACCTACATGGGCTATATTGGCGTGCGGGAAATATATAACGCTGTCGCCATTCGTATGCGCGGGACCCCAGTAATATGCCTTTATATTCTCTTTCATCTTTTTGTATTCCCAACGGTCACCATAGGTGATATCGGGATACAACTGCTGGTCTTCAGTATTTTTTTCTTTGGCGACACGTTGTTGATTCAGTAAAGAATTACTGTGCGCTGCCACATGGGGCACGATGCCTTTGAAAGAAATATTACCCGCAGTATGATCGCCGTGGTGGTGGGTATTGATGAGGATCTCAAACGGTTTCCCCGGATCTTTTTGCAAAACGTCGATCAGGTGTTTGGATTGTTCGGGAAATTCTGCATCGACGACAGCAATATTCTTATTGGAAATATAATAGGCAATGGTTCCTCCTTTTTCCGTGAAGATGCCCACGTCATTGCGCAGCATTTTCATTTTATATGGGCTCTCCTGAAAAAATTTCATCAGCCAGTCATGGCGCAGCAGGGGAATAGCTCCGAAACCCAATCCTGCATTTTTTACAAAAGATCTGCGTTGCATACGCGAGTATTTTATTTTAAAGTTACAGAATTCTAATACTCCATTTTTCTGAGTGTCGGTGCTTTGAACCAGGTGACACCGACAACGAGCAGGGTCATGCATCCGCCGAAAACAACGGAGGGCACAACGCCCAGCAGTCGGGCCATCATACCGCTTTCGAATTGTCCCAGTTCATTGCTGGAATTGATAAACATGGAATTAACACTCAGCACCCGCCCGCGCATGTGGTCAGGTGTTTTCAACTGCATAATGGTTCCGCGCGTTACGACGCTGATGCCATCCATGATGCCGCTGATCAGTAACACAATAAATGAAAGCCAGAATAGTGTTGAAAGCCCGAAGATGATGATGCATGTTCCGAAACCTGCAACAGCAATCAATAATTTTAAACCCTGTTTTCTTCGGGGTGGAAATATCGTCAGCAGGATCACAACACAAATGGAACCGATATCAGATGCGGCGTTCAAAAGTCCAAATCCTTCCGCACCCACTTTGAGGATATCGCGCGCATATACGGGTATCAGTGCGACCGCGCCTCCAAAAAGAACAGCAAACAAATCCAGTGAAATGGCGGCCAGTAATTCTTTGGTCCGGAATACAAAATGAAGACCCTCTTTTACACTATCCCAGGTTCTTTTCTCGCCGCGTTCATTCAGGGGCCTGACCGGCTGTAATCTGGTCAGCACAAGGAAGGCGATCACGATCAGGATCACTACGACGGTAAGGGTGCCTGTGTTTCCAAGTCCGGCAATCAGGAATCCGCCCAGGGCGTGACCGATAATGGAAGCAGACAGAAAACCTCCCGTATTCCAGGTAATCGCATTCTGGAGTTTATTTTTAGGAACGACCTGTGCGAGCATGACATTAAAAATCGGACCCGTAAAGGAACGGATGATACCGGTTCCGAAAATGATCAGGTAAATGATGACCGCCATCACATGAGGTTTCAGGTGGTTCGTACCCACCGGTGAAGAAAGAAATAACAGAAGCAGGGAAGCCAGCGCATAAAGACTTACGCCCGTCAGCATCAGTTTTCTTTTCTCACTGAGATCGATCACATGTCCTGCATATAAAGCCAGGGATACCGCCGGAATAAATTCGGAAAGTCCGACGATCCCTATGGCAATGGGTGCGTTGGTGAGGTTATAGATCCACCAACCGACCAGGGTACTCATCATACGCAGACCCATAATAAAAATAAACCGGCCGATGACCAGGCTTCTGAATTCGGGGATTCGTAAAGCATCAAGGGGTGAAGAACGAAGAGCGTCTGCAGTCATGTCGTCCATATTAAAGCTCAGGGCAACGTAAAATAATGCTGGCCCGGTTCATAATCTTTTTCCAGCGCATCCAGGATAACCCGGAAATGTTTTTCGTTTCCGAGAAAGTCTGCGTTGCCCGCATCGATAAAAAGTGTTTTAATACCATGCTGGCGTATATAACTCGTATAAGTTTCCTGCAAATTGAACAGATAATCATCGGGAATGGCCTGCTCATATGACCGGTTTCTTTTACGGATATTTTTCTGGAGCTGCTGTACCGGTGCATGAAGGTAGATCAGCAGGTCCGGTTGCACCAGTTGCTGATAAATGATATCGAAGAGTTTCTGATAGAGATGAAATTCCTCATCCGGCAGGTTCACTTTAGCGAAAAGTAAACATTTGGTAAAAATATAATCCGAGATCGTAATGCGATGGAAAAGGTCTTTGGTATGCACCAGTTCTTTCAACTGTTTATACCGTTCGGCCATGAAAAACAATTCCAGCGGGAACGCGTATTGTTTTGGATTCTCATAGAATTTAGGAAGAAATGGATTTTCAGCAAACGCTTCCAGGATAAGCCTGGAATTGAAATGTCGTGCCAGTAAATGGGCAAGCGTGGTTTTCCCTGCCCCGATATTTCCTTCCACGGCAATAAAATGATAATTCATGAACTGTAAATATCCGGAATCCCCGCCGTTAAACACAGCTCATCTGATTTTTTTTACCGCCAATTCATCAGTACATTCCAACAGTAGCTGATGAATGGTTTTCCCGAGTACAGGGTGTTGGAAACCGGGCGCTATTTCATCCAGGGGTTCCAGCACAAAACGTCGTTCGCTAATCCGGGGATGGGGAATACACAGACCTGGAACCTCCAATATCAGCCGGTCATAAAACAGAATGTCGATGTCGATGGTTCTTGGAGCATTTTTAACAGACCGTTTCCTTCCCAGGTTTTCCTCAATGGACAGGATGGCCTTTAACAGGGACTCCGGACTCATTGCCGTTTCGATCAGCAGTACCTGGTTGAGAAAATCTGCCTGATCTGTTTCCCCCCAGGGGGCCGTTTGATACAGAGAGGAAATCTGTAAAATCCTACCACAAATAAGTTCTATATTTGCGCGTGCCCGCTGCATATGAAGGATTTTATCTCCTTCATTACCACCTGTCAGCAGATATGTTTTGTTCATGGATGACTATTTAATCCTGTTCAAATATCTTTAATTTAAAACTCATCAAAAAAGAAAGCGCATGCGCAGCTTTTTAAAAATATTTTTGGCAAGTTTTCTTGCCCTGGT
>JBGPBW010000295.1:0-5455 GCA_041481385.1 Puia sp. | reverse complement strand
GTTTGCTGATTTAATAAAGCTACCGTCGCAAACGGGATAGGCCTATACGTAAGCGAATCGGTTAGCGTTCCGGATATTTTTATATTGTGCTGCCCGTATCCGCTAAAAGTAATGAGCATCATTGAAGCGATTGCCGCTATTTTTAAATGAAGTAATTTCATGATTTGATTATTGCTGTTTTTTCCAACGGCGAATGATGATGCTAAGCCGGTCAAGGCATCCTACTGAAAACAGATACCGGCGTAGACCCATCCGTGCGGGGCGGGACCCGCCAGGTCAATTTATCCCCTTTAAGTATGAAGCTGCTGGTGTGCGTTGTCCCGTCCCAGTTTGGATACGAAGCGCGCTCAGTGTGAAAAGTGATGGTGCCTTTTACTCTATCGAGCAAATAGGTTTCAAAAGCAAAATCAGAACTTAGAAAGGCATCGTTATATTCTTCGGAAGTGTCATTTGTTTCGTCAACGGTATAGGTGCCAAAATGACAACTGGCACTTAGAACGGCATCTTTGTATTCATCCGGAGTGCCTTTTGCGCGGTCCCCCGAAGCGAATTTTACATGCTCCGACCGAAATATTTCTATCACGTAATGACCATCGGCGGTGAAAATTGCGATGCCCCGGGGATCCGTTCCATAATCAGCAACCTCGCTGCCGGCTGGTAGGATTTTGTTGGCGGCAAAGAGGCGCCATGAACCGACCAGCAATTTCGATTGGGAAAACACAGGCATTGCCGCGAAAGCCAGCGCGAGAAAGAACAAGCCTTTTTTTAAGGTTGAAAGTTGTTTTTTCATGAGCTTGATTTTTGATGGTCAAAGATGCCTTCTACAAACCGGCTTCAATAATCTTTTCGACCTTATTACTTTTATTTCCAACGGGAAATGCTATTTATTCGACTTATGAGTTTGTCGGATTTTTTATCCCGATTATCTTGATTTTTGACGCAATTGCAGAGAATAGTGGCCCAACTGCATAAAATAGTGTACTAAAATATAAGAGGTTGGTATTTTTGAAATGGAGATATGGAATCATCAGCCAGTTTACCGTCCTGGTCAATGCCCACCTGTCCTGATAAGAATAAAAAAACCGCTGGCTTTTACACCTGTCGGATATAAAAAAAGGAAGGTCTGTAGAAACAGACCCTCGATTATGACATATTTCACGTCACATGAGAAAACTCTTTGGGCGATGTCTCTGCACTATAATTCGTTGTGTATAAAGTAGAAGTCTGGTGTAGCACGTTACGGCCATTCCGGCAATGGCCAGATTGAGCGTCGCTATTTCGGCAGGTCGGTGGTTCCGGATGTCTTGCAAGGTGGAGATGAATTGCCTGTCCGAAGAGCGGCTGATCAGCAAGAGGCTATCCATCACATCTGCCCGGTTAAGATTAACACCTTGTTCTTCCGCTACGCGCAAACACTCGGCCACCTTAACTGATAGTGATACTTTTTTCATGATTGCATTATTTATTGAATGGTTAGATATAATTCATTAGTCGTTTCCATATTTAGTTTTTACAATTATCCAGCCTCACAGTGTACCCTATATGGATGATCTTCCAGCCACCCTCGGTTCTGGCCAATTGGAAAAAGTTGACACCGCAATGGCTGAAGGTATCTCCGAGATAAAATTTATAAGGTGCCCAGACACTGGCCAGCGGGCCGTCGATTTTAATGCTGCCTAAAACGATCCTCTCATCGTAAACAGCCGCGTGGGGAGTGCCGATTTGTGTCACAAGATCATTGGCGCTTTTAGTCGACAACGAGACTTTTCCCATCTTGTCAGCGGCAACGCTTTGCAGTTCCATATCTTTTGCGAGAACTGACCTTAATAAAGTACTGTCGCTTTTGCGCATTGCGTCAAGCATGGTATTGATGGTTCGTTTGATGGCATCGGTCGATGTTTGCTGGGCAAAAAGCTCCGACGTCAGAAAAATGATGAAACTCAAAATGAATAACTTTTTCATAGCTTTTTTTTATGAGCAAAAGTGTTATTTACCCACCGGCTTAAATAATCTTTTCGACGCTGTCACCTATATTTCCAACAGGGAATGACATTTATTCGACGCTCGCGCTTTTCGGGAGTTTCTACTCAACTATCTAAATTTTTAGTGCAATTGCAGAGAATAGTGGCCCAACGGTATAAAATAGCGTATGAAAACATAAAAGGTTGGTATTTTTGAACATGAAGATCCGGAGGCAGGCGCTCAGTATTATTCAGCTCCAGTTGCTGATATGGATCGCTGTGTTGTTATTGATTTTTTTTTCACTGCTGCCGATGGATGGTTTGCTGAAATCAGTGATCTACACGGTAGTCAATGCAGCATCGTACGCAATCATTATTTACGGGAATATCCTGTTCTTATATCCGGTATTTTATCAAAAGAGAAGGTTCGTAGCGTACGGTATTTCAGTAGCGCTCTTTTTGATTTTAATAGGAATGCTAAAGGGTTACATAGGCATTATCCTATACAGGTATGTGCTGTTCGTAAAAACACCCCCGGTTGATTTGCTTGATTTGCTGAGTTATGTTCCCGGTGGCGTCCTGATCTATGTCCTCAGCCTGGTTTTTCGCATTGCCCTTGCCTATTTCACGTTAAAGCAACAAACAGAGGAGATCCTTTTGCAAAAAAGCCAGGCTGAACTTAATCTACTGAAATCGCAGGTTCAACCGCACTTCCTTTTTAATGCGCTGAACAGCATTTATTACAGGGTTTATAAAGTTGATCAACCGTCGGCCGGCCTGATTGAACGCCTGTCGGATATTATGCGCTATTTCGTTGATGAAAGCCCAAAAGAAGCCGTCCCGGTGTCGATAGAAGTGGCATTTATCGAAAACTATATGGAGCTTGAACGGATTCGCATCCGGCACGGCGCCAGCATCAATTTTGAAAAAGCCTATAACCCGGATCTCCCTATCCCGCCCATGCTGCTCATGACCTTTGTAGAGAACATTTTTAAACATGGCATCGACAAATCGAGACGGCAAAACCCGGTAACTATTTCACTGGTCCAGCAAAATGATTTTTTGCTATTTAAAACCAGTAACCGTAAGATCGATCCGGCAGCCCATGATCAAACCGGCGGCTTCGGGATCATTAATTTGACCAAACGTCTCAAGCTGTTGTATGGAGACAAATTTGAACTGGCTATTGATTGCGAAGGAGAATTATTCAATGCGTTTTTGAAAGTCCCGCTTTAATGAATTTAACGTGCATAATAATTGATGATGAGCCCGACGCTATCAACCTGGTTGAACTGCTGATAAAGCAAAGTACAACCTGGACATTGAAAGCAAAATGTTATGATGCATTGGAAGCGCTGGCATTCTTAAAAATGAACCAGGTTGATTTTATTTTCCTGGATATCAATATGCCAAAGCTCACAGGAATGGAACTTGCAATGTTGTTGCCGCCGCGTACCAAAATTGTTTTCACCACAGCTTATTCCGAATATGCTGTTGAAAGCTATTCCTTTCAGACCATCGACTATTTGCTTAAACCGATCACTTTAAAGCGTTTCATGGCATCAGTTGAAAAAATAGAGCAGCATTTTTTAAAGCCAGGGCCGGAATATCTGCCAAATGCTGAACAGGCCCCGCAATTTTTTTTCGTGAAATCCGGAAAAACATTAAGGAAGATTTTATTAAAGGACATCCTGTATTTTGAAGGAGAGAAGGATTACGTAAGGCTGGCGACAGGCAAGGATCAGATGCTGATATACCGCCGCTTAAAGGACATGGAAGAGCAACTTAAATCTCCGTTCATCAGGGTACACAATTCTTATATTATCAATTATGAGCAGCTTAGTAAAATCGAAGACAACCATATTTACATCGGTGATAAACGCATACCTGTAAGTGAAAAATTCAGGGAGCGGTTTATGGAGGTTATCAATAAAAATAAGTTTTGATTTTATAATTTTCTCTTTGACCTAAACAAGGTTTGAGCTAATCCCGACTCGTGTGCCTAACCCTCAAAATCCTTATAACGTCTGTGCTGACGAAGTGATAGAGAAATAAAATGACCAACAGTATAAGACCGTTAGCCATTTTGATTTAATTAATACAATGAAGGAGCAGTTATTTTTTTATTAGAAGTGCCAAGACCAGGTTCCAATAATCTGCAACTGATTTCATATTTACCGCTTCGTCTGGTGTGTGAGCGCCAAAAACAGTTGGGCCAATAGATACGATTTGGGCATCGGGGATGTTTTGAGCAAAAACAGCACATTCGAGCGCGCCATGAACAGTCTGAACAATCATTTTTTTATGAAATATCTGTTCGTAGGTATCAGTCACTTTTTTTACTAAAGGAGAATCAAAGTTCGGTTCCCATGGTGCATACCGGCCAACTAACTTCGCAATAGCTTTAGGGTTTGCGATGACAGTTTCAGCATCAATAATTGACTTTACAGAGTCTATGTCTTTGTTTGACGAACTCCTAAACAGACATTTAATTGTGACAGTATCATTGCGGGTATCCACATTAGAAACGTTGTTCGAGGTGCGAACTGAGGTGGTACTGCCATGTTCCATTGCTAACATACCATTAGGAAGTTTGCTGATAAATGATATGACGCTGTCTTTGTCAGTGCTATTCAGTGCTCGTACCACTTTTCCCGCAGTAGTATCTTGTAGTGTAAATACAATCTTTCCCCCGGTATCTTCTGCGGCAGTCTTCTTTTCAATGCTATTAAGCGCATCTTGTAAAGATTGTTTATCCAAAGGCGTTGCAATAATTGTTTCAGCTTCGCGAGGAATAGTGTTTGTAGCACTGCCGCCAGAGATGCTCACAACATTAAGCTCAGGATGAGCTTTCAATATCTGCACTATTACTTTAATAGCGTTTGCACGGCCTTTATTGATGTCGAAACCGGAGTGCCCACCCTTCAGACCTGATACTTTGATCACATAGACATGATTATCATCAGCAATCACAGAAGAGTGCACCGGTATGTTTATTTCCATCAGTCCTATACCTGCGCCACCAACAGTCACAATACCTTCTTCTTCAGAATCGACATTGTAAATAATCTTGCTTTTCAGTAGTGTGTAATCAAATGCCTTGGCTCCAATAAATCCGGATTCTTCATCAGTCGTGAAGAGTAACTCCAGAGGCCCATGTTTAATACCGCGATCAGTGATAAGCGCCATTAATGCCGCTACACCAAAGCCATCATCGGCACCAAGGGTGGTGCCATTTGCTTTTATCAATTGGCCCTCCCGGTGAAGCTTAATAGGGTAAATCGCTTTCGGACTGCCAGTTTTTGACTGACAGACCATATCAAGATGAGCTTGCCAACATTCCCATGGATAATTTTCAAACCCATGCGAGGCAGGGATACGAACGAGGACATCATTTGATTTATACAGGAAGTTTTCAAACCCATGATCAGTTGCTAACTGTACAATAAACAAAGCTATTGAGTCTTCACTGCCTGAGCAACGGGGAATAGAGC
>JBGPBW010000294.1:0-5505 GCA_041481385.1 Puia sp. | reverse complement strand
GCTTAACGCTTAACGCTTAATGCTTAAGGCTTGAGGCGTAAGTATTTGACTTATTTCTTTTCAGTTAACTTTACAATAAGAATATTTTTATAATTAATCACTAAAAGCTTTAAGCCTTAAGCTTTAAGCCTTAAGCCTAAAAAAGTGAGTTATATCAAAGCAGAGCAGGAGTTCAACGCACGTAAAAACCGGAAAGCCGGATTTTATACGCTGATGATTTGCGGAAGCCTTTTGGTTCTGCTCTTCCTGATTTCCTGGAATCTGCCAGCTGCGGCTATTCCACAAGAAGAAGGCCTGGAAGTGAACCTTGGAAATAATGACCAGGGATTGGGCAACGATCAGCCCTTTCTTCCAAATGATCCTTCGAAGCAGGACCAGGCAAAATATACGCCACCAAAGACCAGCACGCCGACCAAAGAAGCTCTGAAAGATGTGGAAACAGATGACAAGGATCCGGATCCTGCTCCTGCGGTTAAACAACCGCCTGTATCCAAACCGGATGCGACCAAGATTCCGGAAAAAGATCTCACAGTTAAAACTCCACATAAAACCATCCAGCGGGCTGTTAATCCAACGCCAGTGCCGCCAAAACCCAAAGCTGTTTTTAACGGTGTAAAAGGTGACGGGACAGGTGGCAATGACGCAGATCATTTCAAAGCAGGCGGTAACCAGGGAATTGCGGGAGGAAAAGGCGACCAAGGCGCACCGGGCGGTGACCCCAATTCTACGAATTACACCGGGGGAGGTCGCGGAAACGGAATTGCCATCGCCAGGGGACTACAGGGAAGAAGAATTGTCAGCACGCCATCATTTACCGATGAATTCAACGAAAATGCCAAAGTGGCTGTAGACATACATATTGATGCGACCGGAAAGGTGATCAGCGCAGAATACCAGGCCCATGGTTCAACAACATCTGATGCGGGTCTAAAGTCAATCGCACTAAAGAAGGCCTACCTGGTCAAATTCAACAGCGGTACCGACGAATCAATGGGCACTATTGAATTCAATTTCCGCCTCAGGAACTGATTAAAACGCCTTTGTAGCCTGACTGGCATTTTCGTCGAATTCTTTAATAAATCCGGTTTTCGGAAAAACATCTATTGATTCTCTGAGCAACCATTTGACTACAAAAACCGTCATCCGTTTAAAAACCAAAACTGCGTTGCTGTAACCAGCGACAGCACAATGACGTATTACAAAGGATCCGATACTTTCAATATGCGGTATACACTGACTCAATCCCTGCTATCGATATATCCGCTCTGTATTGAAGGATGTTGCGAAAGATATATACCTTCTCATCAGATGCCGGAATAAAATATATTGGTAATCGTGAAAAATGCGCTGTTTGCATTATTTATGCTCATATCCTCCCATGCCAGGTCACAGACTTTTCCTGTTACCGGTCAGCTCCCCTCTACTGCATTTCCGGTTTGTGGTACAAAAAGTTTTAATCAGTCGGTAGTTCCAATCGGTTGGACAAATTACCTTGCTGTACCAGGTTGCGGAGGCTACCCGGACACCAATCCATTCTGGTATGAGTTCACCTGTTTTAGCGGAGGCACCCTGGGTTTTCTCATTACGCCCAAAAATCGCAATGATGACTACGATTGGATGTTATTTGATATTACAGGACATAACCCGGAGGACGTATTTACTGATCCCAGCCTGGTTGTTTCCGGAAACTGGGCAGGTACATATGGTTTGACAGGTGCCCGGAGTGGCGGCAGCAATCACATTGAATGTGCTTCTGATCCAATAAAGGAACATGTACCGACATTCAGTACCATGCCTGTTTTAAAACAAGGCCACAAATATCTCCTGCTGATCAGTCATTATACAGAAACGCAATCTGGTTACTCACTCAATTTTAATGGCGGCACTGCCGTAATCACTGATCCCAAAGAGCCGCACTTACAATCTGCAGTTGTTCAATGCGACCGGCAATCAATAACCTTA
The DNA here is from genome assembly GCA_041481385.1 of Puia sp. Classification (GTDB taxonomy): domain Bacteria; phylum Bacteroidota; class Bacteroidia; order Chitinophagales; family Chitinophagaceae; genus Puia. The sequence goes on along the minus strand of JBGPBW010000294.1, from coordinate 3,543 downwards.
ATACTGAATAAGCAAATGCAGTGTTCATCACTGTCATCCAATGGATCGGACTTTACCATTTCTTCTTTTACAGGTTCTGTAACAGGAGCTACGGGTACGCATTGCAGTAATGGTTTTGATATGGATAGTATCCTGATTACCCTGAGCACGCCGATGGCTCCGGGAAATTACTCGATTGTAATGCAGGCAGGCAGCGATGGCAACACCTTGTTAGACGACTGCGAAAGATCCGTTCCTCCCGGAGAAAGTATACCCTTTACGGTATTGCCTCCGCATCCTACTCCCTTTGACAGCCTCTCTCCTCCTGCCTGTGATTTAAGTGAAGTTGAATTAATATTTTCGGATGCCATACAGTGCAGCAGCATCGCACCGGATGGATCTGATTTTACTATATCAGGTAATCCGGGGGTTTTTGTTACCCGTGCAGCGGGTGTTTGTACCGGTGGACTCACACGCTCGATCCGCGTTGGGTTGAATGCTCCAATAGTCCGGGGTGGAAATTACCAGGTGAGCCTGGTGACAGGCCACGATGGTAATACCATTATCAATGAATGCGGTATCGAAACACCACCAGGTCCATCTCTTTCTTTCACCACAAAGGATACCGTGTCAGCCGCCTTCAGTTATGACGCAATGCTTGGTTGTACTTATGATACCATTAAACTGATCTACCTGCCGGCAAATGGCGTAAATGAATGGATTTGGAATATTGACGCTGTTTTTGCCAGTGATTTACTTTCACCAGAATTGGTTGAAACGGTCTTTGGAATCAAAAACCTGCAACATATTGTTTCCAATGGTTTCTGCAGTGATACCGTCAATACGCAGGTCGACCTGGACAATACCCTGAAAGCGTCATTTCAATCTCCGGGAGAAGTTTGTCCAAAAGATGTTATGCCAATTACCAATACCAGTGTTGGCAAAATTGTTTCCTGGTTATGGGATTTCGGCGACGGCAGTTCGAGTGTCGAACAAATGCCCGGCCCTCATCTCTTTCCAGATTCCTGGGGTGGAAAAATCTATACGGTCAGGCTGATAGTGCAAAATAATTTGGGTTGTTATGACACGGCCACCACAAACGTCACCAAACTGCAAAGTTGTTTTATAACGGTACCCAATGCATTTACTCCGAACGGGGATGGAAAAAATGATTTTCTATATCCCCTGAACGCATTTATGGCAAAAGACCTCGAATTCAGCGTATATAACCGTTATGGACAGCTTGTATTTATGACGCGCGACTGGACACACAAATGGGATGGAACAATTGGAGGCAAACCTCAGCCTACGGGAACTTATGTATGGACACTCCGATATACTGACGGGCCTTCAGGTAAACTATTTTTTCTCAGGGGATCGAGTGTATTAATCAGATGAAATTTTGTTTTCCATTACCATCCGATCCCATAGTCTTCGCCATAGTTACTGCTGCCACCCCAGAAACTTCCATGTTTCGTATCATAGAAAATTGCATTCAGTGGCCCGCTGGTCCGTTCCGCAAAACGCAGGACATATCCTTTCTGCTGCAATTCCTTACGTACTTCTTCAGGTGTTTTGTTATTCAACAAAATAAATCCTGGTCTGGGAGCACGGTCTGCACGTTTATCTCCGCCCAAAGAAAGCCACAGCTGATCCGTATTAAAATTAGCAGCTTCCGTTGCCTGTTGAACAGTCATGTTAAATTCAACGATATTCAAAAATAACTGCAGCAGATTCTGATCCTGTGTGTCTCCTCCCTGAACAGCGAATGAAAGAAATGGTTTTCCATCTTTCATCGCAAGCGATGGCGTTAGGGTGACTCTTGGTTTCTTATGAGGTTCCAGTACATTGAATGGATTTAGTGTGGAGTCCAAAACAAAACTCTGCATCCGCTGGCTCATGCCGACACCGGTACGTCCTGCAATACAGGCCGGCTGCCAGCCCCCGCTGGGCGTAACGGATACAACCCAGCCTTCTTCATCGCAAGCTTCAATGGACGTTGTGCCACGCCAGAGCCTGTCCTGATAAATACGCTCCTGCTCACTATTTATGACGGAAACTTTTAGACTTTGATTACTATAACCGGTATCTGAAGTGGGGCGATCAAAGACTGAACCATTTACTTTTTTTGCGGGCCAGTAACTGCCAAATCTGGATTTGAGTAAAGTTGTATATGGATTGATCTTCCCTTCATAAGGATAGGGGTCACCGGGTGCCGCCGTACTGTCGTTGTGATCATACTGAATCATCGCCGCCCTTTGTTTTGCGTATTCCTTACTCAATAATCCTTTGATGGGTTCTTCGGGTGAAAAATAAGGATCCCCATAATAAAAGTCCCGGTCGGCAAATGCCAGATTCATCGTTTGATAAATGGTATGAATATATTTTGCAGAATTATAGCCCATCCCTTTCAAATCAAAATTCTCCAGGATATTGAGACTTTGCAGGAGCATGGGTCCCTGCGACCATTGCTGCAATTTATACACATCTATTCCCTTGTAATTGACATGAAGGGCTTCCTCTTCAACCGGTTTCCAACTGGCCAGATCTTCCAGACTAATCAATCCGCCCTGCTCCTGGCAGCCCTGCACAAATTCGCGGGCTATATCCCCTTTATAAAAACGGTCGTAAGCTGCGTAAATCGCTTCCTTACGTGACTTATTTTGCTTGAGTGCCTGTTCTTCTGCTTCCACCATTTTTGTGAGCGTAGTCAACAAATCCTTCTGTTCAAAGATTTCTCCGGGTTCGGGAGCTTCACGTTTTTCACCCGGATGAGTGATAAACACTTTACTGCTATATGGCCATTCCTTGATTTGCAAAAGATTTCTCTGTATGGCATTTGCAGCCATGGCCTCGATCGGATAACCTGCTGCCAGCTGCATAGCCGGTGCCAGAACCTGTTTTAAACTCATCGTTCCATATTCAGCCAACATATAACAAAGTCCTCCGGGCGTGCCGGGTGTAATGGCTGCCAGGGGCCCATACTCAGGAGGAAAAAAATATCCCCTGGATCGGTAATAATCAGCAGTAGCTTTACCAGGTGCAAATCCCAGGGCATCGATGGAAATGACTTTTTTTGTTTTCGGATTGTAGATAATAGCCTGCGTTTCTCCGCCCCAACTGAGCACGGCCCACTGGGTACACATAGAAGCAAGCATGGCGCAGGCGGCATCTACAGCATTGCCACCCTGCTGGAAAATCTGCGCACCGGATTCCACACCCAGCGGTTTACCCGTAACGGCCATCCAATGTTTTCCATGAAGCGGAGGTTTTTCCGTTTTTTGAGCTGGAAGGGTTTCAAAACAAATAAACAAAAAAATAAATAACATGTATTTCATAAAAAGGATTGTCTCTTAAAGTTAAGCATTGAATAGAATTCAATTGGCCGTTCACCCTTGACGCACTCCCACACTCCCATACTCCCATACTCCCATACTTTCCTTTTATCTTTACCAAAAAAACTGCATGTCCACGACCATCAAATGTCCGAATTGTCGTCATGGATTTGCGATGGAAGAAGCTGTGTCCGAACAATATAAAAAGGACCTGCGTGAGCAGATGATC
>JBGPBW010000293.1:0-5532 GCA_041481385.1 Puia sp. | reverse complement strand
GATAACAGAGGGGTTTGTCAGAAGAAATGCAGCACACTCTATAGCGATATCGGTTATTAGCGAAAATTGTTTTTCCGTTTCCAGATTAATGTGATATAAAAACTGCTTTGAATAACAGGGAGAGTTGGTAACAACCTTGTCATATTCACCTGAAAGAATTTTAATCCATCCGGCATCATTGGTTAACACCTGTTTCGGAATATCATTTGCCAGCAGTGAAACATATTCAGGCTCGCCGGATTTGTATTTTGAAGGAAGATTAATCCAAAACCGAAGGATTGATACATTGGGGTTGTTTGTTCTATCCGCGCTTATGACTTCATCATGAACAACTCCTTTGCCTGCCTTCATCCAATGCAGGCCACCAGCGCTCAGTTTTACCTGATTTCCCATGCTGTCTATATGTTCAACTTCACCACTCAGAATATAGGTTACCGTAGTTATCCCCCTGCAAGGTTGTGCATGTTTTCCGGCGACAGCTTTGTGCGATTCATCAGAACTTTGTTTACTGGAAAAAATATGTTCCAATAAAACAAAAGGACCAATCGCCTTGGCGACCTTATTGGGTAAAACACGGTGGACTTGAACATTTCTTTTCATTTTCCCGCAACTAATTGAATGAAGCTCTTGACAACGCTAAGCTGAGACAGGAAGGAGCCTAAAAACGATGACAAATGACAAAAAAAAACTGTGATAAAAATCACAGTCTGGCAGGAAGATATTTTTTGAAGAAAGGTTTATTTTTTAACCCCGCGGCCGCGAATACGACTCAGTGTTTCTCTGTTGATGCCGAGATAGGATGCGATAATATGCTGGGGAAAACGCTGTAAAAATTCGGGATAGGTTATTTCCAGGTCATGATAACGTTCTTCAGCGGATAAACTAATGGCAGCATTAAGTCTTCGCTGGGATGCAATGGCGTAATTAACGTCCAGTTTCCTGATCCACTCCGCCAGGGCCGGAATGCGGTCGACTAAATCTGTCAGGGCGGTTTTTGTAATAAGCAAAGCCTCTGTGTCTTCCCAGGCATCTATAAAATAAATCGAAGGAGTCTGTTGCATCAGGCTTTCACGGTCATTTGCCCACCAGTTTTCAATATATAACCTGATTATGTGTTCTTCACCCTTGTTATCCACGCTGTACTGGCGCATAGCCCCTTTGACGATGAAAGCCAGCCATTTACACACTTCACCTTCCTGCAAAAAATACTGTCTTTTCCTGAATTTCTTTGGGGTAAAAAAACTCAGGATTAGTCCAACTTCTTCATCAGTCAGAGGCGTGGTCGTATAACCGCTGAAATATGTTATAAGGGATTCGTACATCGTTCAAAATGGCTTCAACAAATATAGACTTTTTGTAAACCCGTGATTCAGATGATCTTTTCTAGGGATTTTCTACAAACAGATGCTAAGTAAACATAGGTGAGCATAGTTTTTGATTGTAAAAGCTTTTTAAAATACAGCAATAATTAATGCCACCCGATTTAAAAGAATTGGAATTGTCAGCTCTTTATGATTTGCTGGCTGTCTATACAGCCCAATATACCCAAATAATGATATGGGGAGGCCCGTCCGATAATTTAAAAGAATATAAGGATTCAATTTTAGCATTACAAACCGAAATTGATTACAGAGAAACTCAAATAGACACAGGTGTGCAGCAGATTGTTATGGAGCAATTGTTAATGAAAGGTGAATAAGGGAAAGTCGAATATTGCTGCATAATCAAATTAAACACACACAAAAAATAAAAAAGGACCGTGAAAACGGTCCCTGTCTAACACTAATTGCCAACCCAAACACTTGACATTTTTTGATCAGCAGCATTTCTGATACAGAAATAAAAATATTTACCTCACTAAATGTAATGCGCTAAAGCCCCCACCGGTTTGAAATCAGGTTATCTAATTGTGAATTTATTTAAAAACCTATACCAGATTAAATTATTGTGAACCCGCCTGAACACCATTTGTTATTGATAATATTGCCGTCCATCTCCTGATTTTATGAATAACGATCTCACCACACTGCATCCGACAACCCGCTTCTCTGACCGGGTTGAAAATTATGTGAAATACCGCCCTTCTTATCCAAAAGAAATTATTCCATTTCTTGAAAAATATTATAACCTAACCCCTGACAAAAGAATAACTGACATAGGTTCCGGGACCGGCATATTTTCAGAACTGTTTTTACGCTCAGGATACCCCGTCATAGGCATTGAACCCAATGATCAGATGCGAAGGGCGGCAGAAATCAAACTGAGCAATTATTCCGGATTTACCAGCCGCAACCGTAGAGCGGAGCAGACGGGATTAAAAACCCATAACCTGGATATGATTACCGTAGCACAGGCATTTCACTGGATGGATCCGGTGCAGACAAAGAGAGAATTCTTCCGGATTCTTAAACCCGGTGGCCATATCATACTCGCATGGAATATTCGTTTGGAGCATACGAACTTTCTGCAGTCTTATCAAAAACTCCGGCAAAAATTCGCCATAGACTATGAAGAAAGCAAAATGATCGATGAGGAAGCGATTCACATTTTCTTTCATCCGATGCTGGTAAGGTTTCACAGTTTCCCAAACGTCCAGCAGCTCGACTTCGATGCGCTCAAAGGACAATTGCTTTCCGCCTCTTATATGCCGCTTGCAGGGCACACTTCCTACAACGACATGATCAATGAACTGATCATTTTATTTATTGAACATAATGAAAACGGTTTGGTCAAAATGGAATTTGAAACAAAACTTTACATAAACCGGTAGATGAAATTTGTTCCCGTCCTATCCTACCCCGTCAGAAATCCGAACCCTCCAGGATATACCAGTACCTGTCTATAAAACTACTATAGGGTAATTTGATCCTTACAGCAATCCCGGGAGAAACACTCGCAAATACGCCTGATTTTTCAACTTCCAATTCCTCCCGATCCCGGAGATTTCCCGTCACACACCATCCATCTTCATAGTGGTGTTTTGATATCTCCAGGGGATTACCCTGGACAATAATATCTCCCTTGTCTATTCTTTTGATCAAATATTCGTCTATGGGCAGCATGGTTGGTATTTGTCGCAAATTAAATATTACGGTTCAATTCAGACAAAATTGACCTCACTCATCTAAGTGATTTTATATAAGACGACTTGTAATTGCCAAGTGTTTCTAAGTGGATAAATCTGATAATTTTAAGAAATCCCCAAGCTTTCCAGTTGACTCATTTAAATAGGGGTTACACTTTTACGCATCATGCAATACATTGGCTCAAACTGTTCATTTAATAGCAGCTTTAGGATTTTTGTTAAAAAGGATTCCTGAGCTGCGAACAAAGAAAATCGACTGGAATCGCAGTCTGTCCCTTCAAATCGGCAACTCATCGGGTTTAATGATGATATATAAATTGTTTTAAGCAGTTTTGTTGCAGAGCCGTGTTTCGGAATATAATTACTTCAACAGTTACTCCAAATAAAAATGTATTTTAATAATTTTAAATTAACTGTTTCGCCCATTATTTTAATTATTTCATCGCTTTTTTGCCTTGGTCAAAACGCAAAACTGGATTCAACCATTGAACAACAGATGGCGTTGTATCATTTGCCCGGCCTGGCGGCGTGCACAATTGCCTATGGCAAAATTTCCTGGTCCGGTTACTATGGATTTCAGAATATTGAACAAAAAAAACCGGTGACAAAGCAAACCTTGTTCATGATGGCCTCAACTTCAAAAACAATTACTGCGGCAGCCCTGATGCTGCTCTATGGAGAGGGTAAGTTTAATATGAATGATGATATTAATAAATATCTTCCGTTCAGAGTAATCAACCCTAAGAACCCATCTATCGCAATTACTTTTGGACAGTTGCTTCGTCACCGCTCATCTATCCGGGATAATACGGAATACCTTGGCCCTTTTTGGACTGTCAATAAGGGAGACCCCGTCTTACCACTTCACCAGTTTTTAAAAGATTATTTATCAGCAGGCGGGAAAAATTACGACGCTACGAAAAACTTTTATAATGAAAAGCCTGATAGTGCTTATCATTATTCAAATGTTGGCATTGCCCTCTCAGGATACTTGGTGGAGCAGATTTCCGGGATGCCGTTTGATCAATACTGCAAAAAAAATATTTTTACCCCATTACAAATGGATAATACTGCCTGGTTTTTAAAGGACCTGGACAGTAACCAGGTAGCTATGCCTTATCGTTACAGCTATTCGTTGAAACAATATGTAAAATATGGTTTTGGAGGTTATCCCGACTATCCTGCAGGCGAGCTTCGAACAAGCGCCGAACAATTGGCTAATTTTTTAATAGCATGGACACAAAACGGAAAATTTAACGATAAACAGGTATTTAAAGGAGATGCAATACAGCTGTTAACGCCAGATGATACCAGGCTTGGTTTTTACACCTGGTTCTTGTACGGAACAGACCAGGGAACCATTTTGTACGACCATAATGGCGATGATAACGGCGTTTTTACAGCTATGCTTTTTAACCCTAAAAATAAAAAGGGAGTGACCATATTAATCAACGGTGAGATCGATATCCTGAGTCGGATTAGATCCATAATCAACACAATTTATGATAGTATACCATAACCACCTGACATTCCTTAAAATATTTTCACCCTGTTCTATAAGATATCAAATTCTATAACCAAAAATAAAATTATGAAAATGAACTTTTTGAGTGCTGCCCTGAGCATCACCGTATCAATTTCTGTAATGAGCGCAAGCGCTCAAAAAACATACACTGAAGGTATTGTTACCTACGAGACCAACATGCATGGCCAGGATATTGAGGTAAAACAATATTTCAGGCCCGATTCAAGTGCCGTTACTTACATTGCCGGCCCGGCTACAATAAAGATTTTATCTGATGCTAACCATAAATCATTTGCCATTTTGTTAGACGTGCCGCAAGCTTCGATAAAAAAGGCCGCTATAATGACTCCTGAAGAGATCAACCAGGCAAGGAACGAATTGCCAAGCTTCACCTTTGCGCGAGCAACGGAAGCTAAACTAATTTCTGGTTTTAACTGCAAAAAAGTCGTTGCAACAGATACAAAGGATGGGAAAACATATGAGGTTTGGATCACTGATGATATAACTGTTCCGTCTACCGCAATTCCTCCCTATTACAAAGAAATAGGCGGATTCCCAGTGCAATACACCATTTTTCAACAAGGTCAGCGTTCGGATGTTAAGGTGTCAAGTGTAACCGACCAAAAAGCCCCGGCGGGGACATTTGCCATTGCATTTGATTTTGATAAGATCACAATGAGCGACCTGAAAGCGATGTCAGGCGGCAATTAATGTAAACCGTTTTGATAAAAAGGCTTTCTATTGATTTGGCAAGCCATTTAACCAATTTCAAAAAGTCTATAAGTGCCATTTATCCGCATAAAAAAACAACTCATCTGATTTTATACCGAATTTCAACCTGATTTAACCAGCTTTGCACTATGAAGGGTTTCGAAAATAGATATTTCAAAAGATCGTTTGGTAAAAGAAATTTGCTTTATGG
>JBGPBW010000292.1:0-5582 GCA_041481385.1 Puia sp. | reverse complement strand
TCGTCAGATAATTCCCTGCGTTTATCCACCGTGTGTGTAAACAGCGCTTTGCGCGGCGGCAGGTTGGAAGGTATGTCCAGCTTGAAAAGTTTCGGGATTACCCGGCCATAACCGCTGCCGTCAATAATGAATTTTGCCTTGATTTGCGAACTTTGTCCATTTTTATCTTCGACCGTAGTAATGGAATCAGAACCCTGGAATTCAATGGCGGTAACCGTGGTTTCGTAATCAATGGGTACGCCCATTTTTTCAACGGTATCTGCGAGTGTCTTGTCAAATTCCGCACGCGGCACCTGCCAGGTCCATCCCCATCCCTTGGTAAACTGACGGGAAAACTGGTAGTCACAGATCTTTCCGTTCTTTACGAATTTAGCTCCGCCCTTCTCCTGGAATTTTTTTTCTTTTACCGCTTCCAGGAATCCTGCTTCTTCCAAAGCTTCCATACATCGGGGCAGCAGGCTTTCTCCGATTACGAATCGTGGGAATTTAAGTTTCTCTACGATCCTGACCTGATAACCCCCTTTTTTTACTATTGACGCGGCAACTGTGCCTGCAGGCCCCGCACCAATCACCAGTACATCCGTGATTTGCATTGTCATACGAATGATTTAATTTTTTATGTTTTACGTTTTTTACATTTCAGCAGGGAATGACTGAGTCCGATATCATCGATCCGCTCTTCCACAATAAATCCGGCAAGTTCTATGCAATGAATGAATACAGCCGAGTGATACATCTGACTGTTTCCATTGGCCAGTGCCGTAAAATATATGGACGTTTGCTGCAAACAAAATGCCGCCGTTTCAAAACGCTGGTTATCCCAGAACGCTTCCAGAATCAACACGTACTGATCGTCTGATACAGAAGCATAACAGCGTTTTAATATGGAAACAATTTCATCTTCAGAAAAACAATCCAGGAATTGGCTCATCCAGATGGCATCAAAGCCTTTTGGAAACGGGATATTTTCATTCAGGAGGTTGGCAGGATAAAAATGAATCCGTTCACTGAAACCGGCCCGTCTCACATTTTCCCGGGCCACCTGCAACTGGCCGGGAAGATCCATAATGGTGACTTCGATATCCGGAGCAAAACGGGCACTTGCAATGGCCCATTTTCCGGTGTTGCCTCCGATGTCGAGAATTTTTTTAATGCCACCCGTATATACTTTGGATAAAGCAGGCGGGAAAGCCAGGTCTGAAAAATAATGATCGAAGGCAAACCAGCTCTTTTGAACGCCCGCTGGCAGAGCGGAAAGCCCATCATAAATCGTATCCCAATCACCAAATACTTTCAGTCCCTCCGGTTTTCCGGTTTCAATACTTTTATCCAGAAAAAATAATCCCTTATAACACACATCATGCATGAAGTTCATGTTCACCTGGGTAAGTGGGTCATTGCATATATAAGTGCCCGTTTTGGTAATGGTATATTTTTCATCATTCACCACCACGAGGCCAATACCCAGCGCCGATTCCAATAATACACGCACACCATAAATCGGCAACCCGGCCTGCTCACGGATTTCTTCCAATGAAAGTCCTTCAGATCCTTTTTCCAGCAGAATCCTGAGGATACCGCTGTTGCGCATCACACGTGCCACCTGAAATATCACCGGGCCAAACGCAATCCACTGAGCCAGTCCCTTGGCTTCGAGTGCTGTTTTATGATCGCGTTTGAAAAATTTCATGCTTTATTTTGTAGATTTTAAAGATACAAGAACACAATTATTAATGATTAATTATTAATTATTATTCGTTGATCATTAATAATTAATCTTTAATAATTACTATCGCTGCATTACAACCTCCAAACCCCGAAGCTGTTTTCAGGCATTTGTACAGTGTGGCCGGTTTTAATTCTTTAACAACATTCACAGGTTGTTCTGTTCCGGGTTCGGAGAACCCCATGGTGGGCAGCAAAACATTTTCTTTCATGGATTGCAAGGTCAGGATGGATTCCAGGATACCCGCAGCACCCAGGGTGTGCCCGTAATAACCTTTGAAACTGTTTACGGGAACATGCTCAAGTGCTGCGAGATGAATGGCTTTGGCTTCCATATCATCATTGTATCGGGTAGCGGTACCATGCGCGGAAATAAATTGAATCTCCTCCGGACCAATACCAGCCTGTTTCATAGCGCTTTTAATCGCCAGCAATAATTCTTCACCTGTTCGGGAAGGACCGGAAATATGATTGGCATCATTGGAAACAGATCCGCCGGCCAGCACGAATTGACCGGGCTTTTTATCTGCCGAGAGTATTACAGTGGCCGCCGCTTCTCCGAGGCTGATCCCGTCGCGGGCTGCATCAAAGGGACGGCAGGGTTTTGTGCTGATGGCCTGGAAAGAACGGAAGCCTGAATAAATAAAAGAAGTGATCAGGTCCCCACCTGAAATAACCAGTTGATCATATACACCGGATTGTATCAGGCGCATACCCGTGATCATGGCCAGGAGACCAGAGATGCAGGCATGTGAAACGACCAGGGGTTCGTTTTGTATGCCCAGCTTTTTGGCAATCAGCGAAGCACTGGTATTTAGTGAAATCCGTTCTTCAGGTATAACAGCATCAGAAAGATTTTCGATAAGACCAATATTTCCCTTGGTCGAAGAAAGAATAAATCCTGTACTCGATCCGGGATCTGCCGATATTATACCAGCACGTTGCATGGCATCACGGGCCGATAGGAAAACCATTTGTTCGAAGGCAGTTAGCTCATCATCGGCAGGAATATCACCAGGAGAAAACAGAGATGCATAAAAAGGTTCTGCATCAATCGCGGAATGTTGTAGCCGGATGCCAGACAAACCCCTGCGAAGTGCAGTCATATTATCAGCTGTATTTTTCCCAAACGGAGAGAAGATATTGTCTGCTGTCACATAAACCGTCCTCATGCCATTTTTTTTCACCATTCAATCAGGATTTATAGTCACTACAGAAATTTTCTTTTCCATTCCTCTTTTTCAGGTTCAATCCGGATTTACGGGTCTAAAGAAATTCCATATTCCATTCCTCTTTTTCAGGTTCAATCCGGATTTACGGTTACTACAGGAATTTCTTTTTCCATTCCTCATAAAAAGGCGGATTTAACAGCTGAAGCACAGAATGTTCCCGGTCGAGAAATACCTGCACCGAACTGCCCGTGGCCACAAGTTCCGTAGTTTTTTTATTGAAGAGGCGATAGCCAAACTGCATTTTTGCAGCATCACAGGGTATAAAATTCGTCTCCACGATCACCGTATCTCCGTAGCGTAAGGATTTTTTAAAAGCACAATCGACGTGCACCACAGGAACCACCAGTCCGTTGTTGAAAAAGTCGAGGTATCCTACGCCATAGCGATTGCCAAAATCCTCGCGGCCGTCTTCAAAGTAGCGGATATAGTGTCCATGCCAGACGATCCCCAGTGGGTCGGCTTCGTTAAATCGAACCTTGATTTCCGTTTTGCACTCGAGCTTATTTTCCATAATCAAAGATTCCACTATTAACTCCCCGCAGCCGATTTCCATTGGTCATAGTACTTATGTTTTACTTCGCCTATCGCATTTTTTATCGCAGAGGCCCAATAATTACGGAATCCAAATCCGCTTCCCAATTTTCCATCCACTCTTTGTGTGACCAGCACTTTTGCTTCGCCCATATTGATCAGGGTAAACCAGATGGTGGCCAGTTTGGACGATTTACTCAAACCCTCCACGATGAGTAAAATACCATATCCTTTTTGGCTGCCAAAATCAAATGTATGGACCAGATTTTCAATGTCCGTTTTATTCAACCGGTTCAGGTCCGCTTCATTAGACGACTTGAGCTGGTCAGGATTTGCCTTCAGATTTCTGGCCTCCACTGTTTTCACATTTACGATCCAGTTTTGACGGTGATAAGCTTCCTGCACATCATACTTTTTATTTTCTTTTACGAAGAGGTCGTTGATTCCGTTGAATTGTTCTGACTGGATCACGGTGGCATTCGATGCCTCATCGTTGATCAATTTCGTCAGCGTGAAATCAATGCCCAGATACACTGCGGAAACCGTATCTGAATTGAAAAATGTTTTGGCAGTCCCTGTTTGTGCCAGCATAAAAGAAGGAAAAGAAACAAGAATGACCACCCAACTTAGGAAACCATTTTTATTTTTCATAAATGATTGTTTACAAAAATTTTCATCTCACAGGATGCGAGGATTTGATCACCGGCCTGGACCGTGCCGGAAACAAGTGAAACCTGCATGATGTTGGTGATCAGGTTGATCGTCATGCTGATTTCCGACCCGACCGGAGGCCAGTCATAGACTTCCAGTTTTTGCACTGCGCCGATATATCCCAGGGGAACCGGTTTATTTTCCTTCCTGGATAAATAGCCCGTGCCGGCAGCGGCCGTTTGTGCTATGGATTCCACCAGTCCTGCAGTAGAATAATATCCGTCGTCTGCAAAAAGGTTTCCTTCCGGAATCCTGAAACTGCAGCGCGACGTCTTTTGATCCACATATAGCAATGTATCCACCAGTACAAATGGAGGTTTCTGGGGAATGAATGGGGCCGCATCCTGTATTTCAAATGGCATTTGATAAAGATAAAGCTTAAGGCTTAAAGCCTTAAGCCAATTTGGAAATTTGGAAAAATGAAAATAATTTTCAAATTATTAAATCTTGAAATATACTTAAACGATCAACCGCCAACCGCCAAATCCCATACTCTCATACTCCCATACTCCCATACTCTCATACTTCCCTCCGTACTCTCACACTTGCTTTAAGCCTCAAGCCTCATGCTTTAAGCTTCCCGCTTGTTTGCCAAAAATCGTAATAATTATACCACTGCAAGGGATATTTTCGAATCATGTTTTCCATGGATGAACAATAGGCCCGGAGCATTTCGTCCATAGCCGCATTTTTATCCCCGGTATATATTTTTGAATCGCTGGCATAGAAATGATAGTCGAGGGGCCGGTCTTTCATCGCAAAGACAAAGGAGACGGGTGACCGGAAACTGCACGCGAGCAGGAAGGGACCTGCCGGAAAGGAGGCCTTCTTGTTCAGCAGGGTTCCCGTGATGGTCTTATTTCCTTCGAGGAAGCGGTCGGCATGCATACAGACGAAGGCATTTTTATTTAATGCATCCTGGATCGCGTAAATATGGGAGAGGTCGTTCTTAATGAGGATGATCCGGGCGGAATGTTTTTCGGTTATGCTTTCGAGATAGTCTTTAAGTTGTTGTTGCTCTCCATCGTACATCACGATATGCATTTCGGTGCCCAGGCGTTTTAGCAGATGTCCTGCAATTTCCCAGTTGCCGATATGCGCACTCAGTAAAAGTCCACCCTTTTTTTGTTCCACCATTTCCCGCAAAAAGTCTTCGCCTTCAAATTCAAAACGAAACGGATGTTTCATACCCGACATCAGCACAATCCGGTCGATGATGGTTTGTCCGAACCAGTAATAGTTTTTATAGATGCTTAGGAACGCGGACCGGGCGGAGAAGCCGAGACGTTGCCTGAAAAATACATATTGGTAATGAAAGGCCTTTCCTGAAAACAAAAAAAAGTAGAAGGCAACAACACGCAACAACAAATAAGCAGGCGTCAG
>JBGPBW010000291.1:0-5598 GCA_041481385.1 Puia sp. | reverse complement strand
GGTGGATATTGATGCGGCGATTCAAATGATTGGCGAATTTGAAGAAAAGACGGTATTTGCCATAATCAAACATACCAATGTCTGCGGGATTGCATCGCGTAAAACAACCCGGGACGCCTGGGATCATGCACTGGCCGGCGACCCGGAAAGTGCTTTCGGCGGCGTACTGGTGTGCAACAGCGAAATAGACCTGCCCACAGCAGAAGCCATCAATGAAATATTTTTTGAAGTACTTATCGCACCTTCATTTTCGGAAGACGCACTGGTTTTATTAAAGACCAAAAAAAACCGCATCCTGCTACAACTTCAACATCAACCCCCAAGTTCTGTTATGAGAAAATCACTGCTTGGCGGGATATTGGTGCAGGATGCGGACCTGGGAAATTTTCTGAAGTGGGATGAAGTGGGTGGCCGGCATTGTACAGAAACTGAAAAGCAGGACCTGCTATTTGCCAACCTCGTTTGCAAACACCTGAAATCAAATGCGATTGCACTGGTTAAGGATAAACAACTAATTGGCAAAGGATGCGGACAGACCAGCCGGATCGATTCCTTGCGGCAGGCTATTGAGAAAGCCAAACAATTTTCTTTTAATTTGCTTGGCGCTTCACTTGCTTCAGATGCTTTTTTCCCTTTCGACGACTGCGTTCGGATTGCCGCCGCGGAAGGAATTTCTGCTTTTATTCAACCAGGCGGATCCATAAGGGATAAGGATAGTATAGAATTTTGCAAACAGCAAAATCTGGCGATGGTGATTACAGGCATGCGACACTTTAAACATTAGTTGAAATTTTCAGTTCAAGCGTGGCTTGAAACAAACTATTTTTCACAATGTAGTATTGTGAAACTGCGGGAATGTGCAAATGTGAAAATGAAATTTTGAATTCAATTCTAAATTAGAGTTCAGCGTTTTTTCAAATCAATAGCGGAGTATTTATTTACAGTTCCAATATATCCTGTTTAGACCAGAATTACATATCCCAGTAAATCTGGTCTTTTAAAAACACTTCATATACTTCTTTCCAACCAGCAAACATCGGATCTGTGCCGAAGAAATTGTTGTGCCAGATCGTAACCATCAGTCCGTTTACTTCTTTAATTTTCCTATAGTATTGCATAAGTTGGGCAAATGCAGCCTGTGGTTTAAGTTGATCTTCATAAAAAGCGTTGGCATCCATGAAGCAGAAGGGAAACAGTAACAGAGAAGTTTTTTTCTCCGCTTTCAGGTCATACCAGTAAAACGAAGACGCAATGGAAGCACGGAATCCGTTCGCAGATCCATAACCCATAGAAAAATCCTTATCAATGCCTGAGTCGATCAGGCGACGATAGGTTTGTGGTAAATTCATGCGGATGTAGTGCTGGCGACTGTATTTTACAGGTTTTCCGGTAATGGCGGCCAGTTCGTCCACCTCTTGCATCAAAATAGCTTGCTCATCCCCACTTTGCCAGGAAGGATGAATACCTACTGTATAGCCCCGGGCATGATAAGCGATCAGTGATTTCATTGCCGGCCTTTCCGGAGAAATATTCTTATCAAATCCGTGGGGGTTTTCTGAAATAAGGAAAAAATAATAAGCCCTTGTTCTGCAATACAGATGTAATGAATCCAGCCATTCGTAAGAATCAAAGGGATCTTTCTTTTTATTAAACAATACATCCCAGCGATCCAGCAGGTAACTCCACTGACCCCGGATGAGCGATTTGAAAAAACCGCCCAGGTTACGCTTCAGTCCTTTATATTTATAGGAATACGCTATATCTATGTCATAACTGGGGATAAATTTAAAATCCTTATTTCGCAAAATGAGTTCCGGATATTTCCGGCGAATGGTGTTCTTGAAATCCTCAAGCCAGTAATTGATCAGGGGAATATCAAGAAAGTTTTCCTTAAAAGCCAGCGAAGATTGGTATGGAAAACGGTCAAAGGCATCCGGACTAAAAGACAAATATTCCTCATACCGGCTGAGCAGGTAAAAAGCTGCTGAAAAAATATCAAATGCATAGTCACCTTCGGTCTGAAAAAATGCCGGCCTGTTATTGAAAATAAAAACCTTTACCTCCTGAACATGAATACCCTTTTCAGATAGTAGTCCCTGCGGCCGGATAAATAATTCACGGTCTGATATTCTTTCGGCTGAATAGTTAAGCTTTGGACCATGGTGGGTATCGAATGTATTGCGATCCGTGGCCAGCGTGAAGGGTTCATTGAAAATCTCATTGCTGATCAGGTCCAGCATGTAGTTCAGGCGGGGGTGACTAAAATCACTATAAAAGAGCATAGTCAGGATTTATGCTTTTCTACCCAGCGCTGACTAAAACTCTTTTCAGGAAAATGCAGGTCGGCCCGCTGTCTGTTCCATCCGCGAAAGACCCGATTGATAAACCAGTTTTTTATTTTAGCGTTACCCATATTCATCCATTTTCTATGAAGGCTTGCAGTTTTCCATCCTTTCCAAGCCATCTTTTCCATCCATCCGGCAGAACCTTCCTGAACAGCTTCATGCCTGTTTTCCAATAAAATTTCGTGCAGATTAATTTTCACCGCACACACTTCGGTACAATTTCCACACAAAGAAGATGCATAACTCAGGTGTTTCCAATCGCCCAAATCCTTTAGGTGCGGGGTGATTACGGCGCCGATCGGTCCGCTGTATGTGGTTCCATAACTATGGCCACCTATATTTTTATATACCGGGCAGGCATTCAGGCAGGCCCCGCAACGGATACAATACAGGCTTTCCCTGAGTTTGGTATTTGCCAGCATATTACTGCGTCCGTTGTCGAGCAGTATCACATACATTTCCACGGGACCATCGTATTCACCAGGTTGCCTGGGCCCGGAAATAATGGAATTATAACTTGTCACCCTTTGGCCGGTACCGAATGTGGCCAACAAGGGCCAGAAAAGGGCCAGGTCAGTCAGGGAAGGAATTATTTTTTCAATCCCAGTAATCACAATATGTGTAGCCGGATAAGAAGCACATAACCTGCCATTCCCTTCGTTTTCTGTCAATGCAATACTACCTGTGTCGGCGATTATAAAATTTGCACCGGTAATTCCTATAGATGCTTTCGGATATTTCGCGCGCATCTTCTGCCTGGCGATCAGGGTAAGCTCTGCAGGAGAAAGGTCGGGTGCTGTTTGTAATTTTTCATGAAAGAGCCGGGCAATGTCCTCCTTACTCTTGTGCATGGCTGGTGTAACGATATGATAAGGTGGTTCATTATCCAGCTGTTGGATATATTCACCCAGATCTGTTTCAAGAATTTCTATTCCATTTTCCTGCAGGAAGGAATTCAGGTGAATTTCTTCCGTAACCATACTTTTACTCTTCACAATATGGCTGCAGGATTTGGCCTTACAGATGGCCAGGATTTCCCTGAGTGCGCCTGGACCATCCTCTGCCCAAATGATTTTACCTCCTCTTCGGGTGAAAGCCTGCTCAAACCGTTCGAGTTGCTGGTCGAGAGATTCCAAAGACCGCCACTTGATATTTTTGGCCCGTTCCCGGGCAAGATGAATATTATCAAATTGCTGTTTACCCATTGGCACGACAGCATTGTATTTGCCAATATTATAATTGATTTTCCGACGGTGATCGAGGTCGGAAGCTTTAGCACCGCTTTTGTCCAAAAATATAGATGCCTGATCCCTGTTGGTCATGGGATAAAGTTAATAATTTATCTGAGGGATTTAATGGTATCCAATCCGCCGGTTACACGGCATCTGAAAACGATTCGCACTGTGTATCTGCGTAGCTCATCCTGTCCATCCTCATTTTTCTGATAAAATTTCTTGTAAGAAGCCTGGTATTCACCGGTGATAATCTCATCCGATTGGTAGGAAGGTTCAAATTGCAATTTCAGGGATTGTGAAGCGGGGTCGACTACCATGCTTTTCTTATAAACAGAATCATCCTCAGCATCCTTGTATATTTCTTCGTTGTGTTTGTTTGCATGCAGAGAACTTATAAATTTTCCATGAATGATTTTAATCCCCACGCCAATCCCTACTTTTAAACCAAGCCCACTATTCAGCAGAAGCGTATCATCATATTTGAAAGCCAGGCAGGCAGCTGCAAAAAAAATATCTTCAGCATTGTCTGGTTTAACCGGATCTCCGTTGAGGTAAAGATAAAAATCAGCAATATTGTACTGCAAGTTTGATTTGGTTCGCCCTTTTAAGACTTTTTGCGTATTCAGCAAATAATTATAATGGGGTTGAACTTCGTAATTTTTCCAGCCCGCCCAATGTCGGTTAACAGAATCAGAATAAACGGAATCTGTGTAAGCCATCTGTGATTCACTGACTGAGTCCCGGTAATCTTTCCGGGGATATAAATCCTGAATGACGAATGAAGGGTCCTGAATGATAAGAGTGTCCCGCATAATTGTCGGCCAGGCGATCGAATCCAGTGTCGCCGTCAATTTATCTTTTGTTTCGTATTCCCTCTGTACGACAAATGCGGGATCGATGAGAATTGTCGTATCCTGCATAAGGGCTGCCTGGGCCAGCATCGCCCATACCGAATCTTTAAAAGCGTCGTACTTGTCTTTTTTTGCATATCGATCGATGACGTGAAAAGAAGGGTCTATATCGATCGTTGTATCCTGCATGACAGCGGCTTGCGCCATTGCCGCCCTGATGGCATTTTTTCCCGAATCCAACCTGTCTTTAGCTGCATATACATCCGTTACGATAAATGCCGCTTCCATCGCAACAACCGTATCCTGCATGTCTGCAGTGTGCAACAAGGCACTTCCTATTGCAGACAATGAATCATGTATAGCATGTGCCAGGGAATCTCTTCTCGACGCAAATCCCCCATAGAGGGCGTCTATTGAATCCCGCTCGCGATACACATACCCTACAATAAATGATGGATTCATTTCAATAGTCGTATCGCGCATTTTTGAAGCCCATGTCCTGTATGCCGCCATTGCATCCTTTGCAGCATACACATTCATAACTGTAAAAGCGGGGTCAATACTTATCGTCGTGTCCCGCATGTCATATTCCGGATCAGGTTTGCTTTGATTCGTTGTATCCTGTGCGAAGGATGACTGGCAGAAAAATAAGCCAAACAGGAACATCAGAACAACGGATAGAATTTTCATAAATGCCTTCAGACTTTTTCTTTTTTGATATGAAGGGCGGCTGCTTCAAGCGCTGTATAAAATTCCGGACCGTATTTTCTGATCAGGGCGTCTTTCAGGAAAACATGCACAGGAACCCTTAGTTGTCGTCCTAACTTGCAGGCTGCCTTACAGAGATCCTGCCGGGGTTCATAATTTACATATTCCTGATTCTGCCTTTTGCTGCGTGTAATTTTTATTGGAAATAAATGGCAGCTGATGGGCTTTTTCCAGGAAATCTTTTTATCCAGCCAGGCTTGTTCTATGCCACACTTGATAATTCCCTGTTGGTCGCGGAAGCCATATGCGCACATGCGGCCCCCGATGGTGGGTGTTACCCAGCCGAATTCAGCGTCATATCGGTAAAGACCTTCTTTCTCAAGCACTTTTAGTCCTTCATCCGTACAATATGGCTTTATTTCATCTATATAATTCCGAAGCATTTCCAGCTCCTCATTT
>JBGPBW010000290.1:0-5644 GCA_041481385.1 Puia sp. | reverse complement strand
GGCTGTTCCGGAAAACCCGAAAATATCTATCCTGCGTTTTTTATTGATGATCTCTATGTTCATTGTCACAAAGCTTCAGGTTGTGGTTCCACGTCAGGCTGATCAACAAAAAAGATAATAACCTCCTCATATGGAACTTTTCCAATATTGATGGCACGATGTACTTTCGGTTGTGGCGCGGCCCAAGCGGGATTTCAAATTTAAATAAAGTTACGTGAGCATAACCGGAGAATTTTCCGCCATACGGTTCTCACTGAGTTTAGATATGTTATCCAAAGTCACTTGTGCGATCTCAGATAAAGCTTCTTCCGTAAAAAATGCCTGATGAGCCGTAATAAGGACATTTGGAAAACTCATTAATCGTTGAATTTTATCATCGTCAATAATTTTGGATGACAGATCTCTGAAAAATAGGTTCTCTTCCTGTTCATAGACATCAATGCACAGAGCCGCAACCTGTTTGGCTTTGAGTGCTTCAATAATATCAACAGTATTGATTAGCCCACCACGACTCGTATTTACGAGAGTAACACCCGGTTTCATTAAACTTAAGGTCTTTTTGTTTATTAAATAGTGATTTTCTTTTGATAATGGGCAATGCAGGGATATGATATTTGACTTTTGAAATAGTTCCTCTATGGGAACATAATTAAGCCCTTTACCAATTAATTGGGCATCCGGAGAAATATCATATGCCAGAATTTTACAGCCAAAACCGAGCATAATATTAATAAAGGCTTTTCCAATTTTGCCAGTACCTATGACCCCGACAGTCTTACCAGACAGATTATATCCCAGAAGTCCATCCAGAGAAAAATTTTGTTCACGAACCCGATTGTAAGCTTTATGTGTCTTCCTGTTTATGGTTAACAGCATGGCTATGGTATGTTCAGCGACGGCTTCCGGCGAATAAGACGGTACCCGGCAAACCGCGATATTGAATTTTTTGGCAGCTTCAAGATCAACATTGTTGAAACCTGCGCAGCGCAAAGCAATAATCCTTACTCCTTTTTGAGACAATACTTCAATGACTTCTGCGGTCAGTTTGTCATTGACAAATACGCAAACTGCCTTTGCATCTTCAATAATATTGACAATATGCTGGCCAAGATGAGTTTCATGGTATTCAATATCAAATCCATAAGGTTTATTGAAACGGTCAAAAAATAATCTATCGTATGGTTTAGCAGAAAAGAAATCAATTTTCATGGTATAAAGTTCCGAACACGGTTAATTTTTTTGCAATGATTTGTAATTCGTTTGTGTCGGTCATGCTGGTGATCCTGTTTATTTTTAACCTGAACAATTTATTGCCTTTACGAATGATGATCATGTCGAAATTTTCAAAGTCGGTATGTCTAAATGCTTCGTCTCCCAAATCATTAATTCTTTGCAGGTTTGGCATATTTTGATTGGTCGTTAGATGCCCCAGTTTGTTCGTTTTAGTATCCGTTTTATCTGCGGTATACGTGCACCTGAACTTTAGCATATTGTCCTTAACTTCAGAAGAGTTTTCAGTTAGGGCAGATTTTTGACCCAGTATTTTTTCTGCATCTGACAGGGACAGACAACTGTCACTGGCTTTTGTATCCACTTGGGCAACGCATAACAGCGCTATTGGGAATGTCAGTAAAACACAAAGTATATTTTTCATACTACAGTCAATTAAGCTTGCCACGCTGCCGATCTGCCCTGCCGGAAATCAATTTATACATTGTTAAAGCAGTATGATTCATATCAAAGGGGTACATGATTTTACTCAACTAATTTACTAAAAATTTTGACGAGTCTTGTATATAAATATTCCTGAATATTTATTGCATGAAAGATATCCCCATATCCGTTAAGCGTTCCATTGAATTGATGGGAATATTTATTTTAGGGATCATTATATATATAGGCAAGGTTATTATTATGCCGGTTTTGCTGGCATTTTTTCTTAGCCTTATGCTTATGCCTTTGTTTCGATTATTCAGAAAGGTAAAAATTCCTGAAACGATTGCGATTTTTTTGTCAATTCTATGCCTGACTATCTTTGCTGGTCTTGTTGGCTGGTTATTTTATGGCCAGATGGCGTCGCTTTTAGTTGATTTACCCGAAATAGAAAAGAATGTTACCAAACATCTTGACAAGGTCAGTATTTGGATAGATGATGCGTTTGGTTTTTCACCTGGCGATCAGTTTAATTTCATCAATAGAAACAGCACCAAATTTTTTGGCATAGCTGAAAGCGGGCTGAGAGGAACAATTGCTTCAATATCCAATATGCTCATTTTTTTTGGTTTGCTGCCTGTTTATATTTACCTGACAATTTTATACAGGAATCTATTCCTGAAATTTATATTAATGTGGACCAGCCCCAATGAGCGGAAAAATGTGATGCAAATAATTCCACGTCTTGAGGGCATGGTTAAAAATTACGCGTTGGGGTTGCTGATCCAGTTCACCTATATTATTATCCTTTTAGGGGTAACGTTGACGCTGGTGGGAATAAAACATGGCTTGCTGATAGGTATTATGTTTGCTTTTCTGAACCTCATCCCATACCTGGGGCCATTTATTGGTAATATTCTCGCCATTCTGATAACCCTGGCTTCGTCAGACAGGATTGCCGACATTATTATCGTATTTGGCATTATTGCTATCGTCCAATTCCTGGATAATAACATATTGATGCCAGGCATCGTTGGTTCTCAGGTGAAAATAAACGCCCTGGTTTCGATAGTGGGAATTTTCATCGGAGGGGCGCTCGCAGGTATCTCAGGAATGTTCCTGGCAATGCCAATAATTGCCGTTTTAAAAATATTCTTTGATAATTCCAGGAGCTTCAGGCAGTGGGGCATATTATTAGGGGATACCAGGCCCAAAAAAGCCGATTTGATTTTACAGTCGGAGGAGAATTAAGGGCTGACTATGAATGGCAATCTCCTGACGGAAATCATATACTCAACTGACAATTCACATTTATTTACAAGTACAGTGGCGGTAAATTCATACCAGATAAAGCATCATCCTTTATGAAAAAAATACTTGTTCCGACCGATTTTTCCGTTAACTCAAAAAGCGGTATCCGGTTTGCCGTCAATTGGGCCAATCAAAAAAAAATGGAATTAGTTTTTATGCATGTGTTGCATATTTTAAAGGCAGCTCAATGGTCCGATTCATATTTTGAAGAGTATGTAGAAAAGGAAGAGAAATTATGCAAAACGAAATTTGAAAAATTTATAGCCGATATATATAGAAATATGAATGTAGATCCTGGTAAACATTCATTTGTAACAATTCAGGGTATCAGTGCAGACTTGACTATTATGGCCTATTGCGAAAAAAATCCGGATATCGATTATATCTGTATGAGCACCCGGGGAGCGGGGAAATTCAAAAAAATATTTGGAACGAATACGGGTAACCTGATTACAAAGTCAAATGTGCCCGTACTTGCTGTTCCCGGCAAATACAGAGTCGCTCCGGTAAAAAGCATTTTATATGCGGCAGATTTTCTTAATTACTCAGAAGAATTAAAAAAGGTTGTGGACTTTGCTTTGCCGTTTAAAGCAAAAATTGCAGTACTGCATTTTACCTGGCCCTATGAAATTATTCTGGATGAAAAGACTGTTGAAGCGACTCTTAAGAAAGAATATAAATATAATCTGGAGATATGTTTTGAAAAAAATGATGCTGACCATTCGTTAATCGAAAATCTTCAAAAACAGATTAGTGTAAGAAAGCCTTCAGTTGTAGCAATGTTTACAAATCAGGAAAGAACTTTATTTCAAAAAATTTTCTTGTCCAGTAAAACGGAGGAATTGTCCTTCGAGTTAACAACACCATTACTGGTTTTCAAAAAAATTAAGACAGTACAGTAACTGGCATCAACCTTTAGGGAATCTTGCTCTGAATTAATACGAAATTCCTGAAATATTCAAACAAGATAGTGTCGTCGTTTTTAACTGTACTTCAATATGCCGGATAAGGACATGCAGGTATCAAACACCTTAAACACATTGAAGAGGGATACAATTATAAAAATTAGTGATCTATACGCAAAAATACTGCAGTCTGATATCGTTTTACGTTTTAAGAAAAACCATCCCGGTGTTTTTGATTTTATTGTGAACCGGCTGTCTTTAAAATCATTCCAGGGGCTACCGCTTACCATTCTCATCATTTCAATTATTTCAAATATATTTTTGTTATTTGATTTTACGGAAGACACGATTAACTCAAAGGAGTTTATCGCAATTGACAGTTATGTTGCCGGATATCTGTATAAATATCGTTCTGAACCGTTGGCAGGAGCGTTATACTTTATTTCTGGAATATGTGATACTTCATCTGTTGCTATTATTGGAGCTATTTTTTGCATTTACTTTTTAGTCGCAAAGAAATTTCATCTTGCTATAGGAATTCTTATTTCACTATTGGGCAGTGGACTAAGCATTTATTTGGGAAAGAACATATTTGAGATAGACCGGCCTCGTCAATACGCTTATCATCATGAAAACTATTTTTCATTTCCAAGTGGGCATTCTACGATTGCAGTGGCATTTTATGGTTTACTATTTTATTTTTTACTCAGGCATTTTACTTCAGTTAAGGCGCGGATAAAAGTCTTCATTTCAGCTTTTATCTTTTGCATGCTCATTGGTTTTAGTCGTATATATCTAAGCGTTCATTATTTGAGCGATGTGTTAGCGGGCTACATGTTGGGGTTAATATGGCTTTTATTAAGTATCAGTATTATAGAATGGCAAAAACCAAAACGGATCGGATAAAAGTTCAAAAAGCGCCAAAGCGATTTAAGGCTTGCGCAAATGAAACAAGATATGAATTGGCACAAATTAGAGATAGAGGAAACATTTAAGGAACTTGATGCCAGCCTACTGGGTCTGACTTCAATTGCCGCCGAAAAAAAATTGCTTTTAACGGGCCCCAACGAATTGCAGGAAGGCAAAAAGAAAAGCATAGCCATAATGCTTTTAGCGCAGTTTAAAGATGTGATGATTTTGATTTTACTGGCCGCAGCAATTATAGCTGGTTTCATTGGAGATCTTACGGACACTATTGTTATTCTCATTATAGTTTTATTAAATGCCTTCCTTGGTTTCTTTCAGGAATATCGTGCAGAAAAAGCCATGCAGGCCTTAAAGCAAATGGCTATTACACAGGCAAGGGTATTACGTGATGGACGTATCATCAGGATACCTGCTATCGGATTAGTGCCGGGTGATGTTGTGTTATTAGAAGCTGGCAATGCTGTACCGGCGGACTTACGCATCATTGAATCGAAAAATTTAAAAATTGAAGAAGCAGCATTAACAGGTGAATCGAATCCGATCGAAAAAATCACTGGTGTGTTGGTATCAAGTGATTTACCGGTTGGAGACAGGAAGAATATGGCCTTTAAAGGTACGTTTGTTACTTATGGACGAGGCATGGGCGTAGTAATTGCTACCGGAATGCAAACAGAGCTCGGACGAATTGCCAGTATGTTACAGGAAGATGAAACACTTACGCCATTGCAACAACGCATGGCTTCGTTTGGGAGAAAACTTTCTGTAATAATATTATTATTATGTATTGTATTTTTTGTTGCCGGTTGGTTGCAGGGTGAGGAGTTAGCAAAAATGGTACTCACAAGTAT
>JBGPBW010000289.1:0-5715 GCA_041481385.1 Puia sp. | reverse complement strand
GAACCATATTTGTTTTCTCAATCAAAAAAAATGAAACAAATCATTGGCTCAAATTCAGATGCCCGCAGCTGGAAAGGCCCGTTGTTTATACTAAAGGCAGCACTCGTCGGATTTATGGTCAGCTCGGTCGGTATTGCGGTATGGAGTATCTTTCTCTTGAAAATCGCAGCGCCATGGTCTGTCCTTCCTATGGTGGTTGCCTTATGGGTCTACCTGAAATGGTTTGGCGGGAGATGGGCTCCGAAAAACAGTCAGGAAATCCGGCGAATCCGGTTTCGGCTAAAGGGCTTATCGCCTGCCGGATGGAAATGGGGACTTTTCGCCGCCTTGTTGTTTGTGGTCATCATACAGGCCAGTTTTGTGATCACGTTCCGTATCCTTGAATTTCCGGCATCCCGGTTTACTGCAGACTATAAGATGCTGGACACCATGCCCACGGGCACTGCATGGATAATCATAGTCATGAGTTCGGTAGTAGCGGGCATTTGTGAAGAAACGGGGTTTCGGGGTTATATGCAGGTGCCATTGGAAAAAAAATTCGGACCCGTAATCGCCATTCTCATTACCTCCATTCTGTTTATGCTGATCCATCTAAGCCATAGCTGGGCAGCGCCGATATTACCTCATATCTTTTTTGCCAGCGTGCTTCTGGGAATACTGGCTTATCAATCGGGTTCCCTGATTCCGGGTTTTATCGGCCATTCTATCCTGGATATTTTTGATTATGGGATCTGGTGGTCAAACATCACGGGCGGGTTTAATAAAAAGACTATTTTTGTCACCGGCGTCGACCTATATTTCATCCTGTGGTGCCTGGTATTTTCTCTTGCACTATTTGGGTTTTTCAGATCGATCAGCAGATTAAAAACTGTTGGCTGACCGCACCATTGAATCCATTTAATTTTCCGACAACCTGATCCGCATGCCCCGGATCTCCTGGTAATATTTCCGGTGATTCAAAGGCGTTCTACCTGCGATGGATTTAAAATGCCTGTTGAAGTTTGAGAAATTATTGAAACCACTTTCAAAACAAATGTCAGCTACCGGTTTGTCTGATTCAGCCAGCAGTTTGCAAGCATGCCCTATACGTACTTCGATCAGGAAGCGGGAGAATGTTTTTTTGATCCTGGATTTGAAATAACGGCAGAATCCGTGGGGAGTGAGGTGGGCAATGCGGGCAATTTGTTCGAGGCTGATCTCTCCAGTGAAATGATTCAGGATATACTGGTAGATCGTATTGAGTCTTTCTGCTTCTGCCAGGCTGTATTGAAAACTTAAACCTTCACTGCAAATTGTCTTAGTGTCAGCCGACCGGGCAATTGTGTCCAGTATTTGAAGCAGCAAGATAATCCGTTCACTGTTTCTTGCTGTTACCAGTTGCCGCATCAGTACACTCACCTGAACCTGTGACTGATCTTTAACCCGAATGCCCATCTGTGCTCTTTGAAATAAATGAAGTATTGCTTCATTCTCAGGCAGACTAAAAAATCCGGCCCCGAAACATCCAGGTATAAAATGAATGATGATGGCTTCCACTTTAAGTTTGGATCCTTTCACCAGGAATTTTTCGTCGCATCGCCACAAATGGGGCAGGTTGGCCCCGATCAGGATCAGGTCGTTGTTCTTGAAATGGTGAATGCTGTCGCCGATAAACTGCCTTCCGCTCGCTTCAATAATATACACGAGCTCCAGTTCGGGATGATAGTGCCATTTGTTGTAAAAAAAAGAAACGATATCATACCGGACACTGAAGGAATGCTCTTCTGCCTTGGGAATCTTTAATAAATGGGGTTTCATGGTTAAACATTATTTGTATTATAATCCATGTATTCAGGACACAATAGGGAAAATTTAGGTTAAGATAGTATAAAAACCGGTCAAAAGCGAGCCAGGCCTTTGGAAGAGGCTCATATACTTTTGAAAAAAACTTTTTATTAAACTTTATAGTATGGAAAATAAATTTATACTGGGTCTGCATGAAGCAGGCATCAGTGACATTGCGAAAGTGGGTGGAAAAAATGCTTCCCTCGGAGAAATGATACAACATCTCAGCAAGCTGGGTATCCGGATTCCTGCGGGGTTTATTATTACCATAGATGCCTATGGAGCATTTATTTCCTACAATCAGCTGGCGGATAAAATCAGTGCGTTGATTTCGGAAATCGATTATGAAAGTATGGAATCGCTTCGCCGTGCGGGACTTCAGATCCGGAACATGATCCGGAATTCCAAGTTTCCGCCAGAACTCAGCAACATGATCATCAAAGCCTATTACCAATTGTCTTCAGAGTACGGGCAGGAAATTACCGATGTGGCCGTCCGGTCATCCGCTACCGCTGAAGATCTTCCTGATGCGAGTTTTGCCGGTCAGCAGGAAACCTACCTGAATGTGCGGGGCCCTGCTGCCATCATGGATGCTGTGCGCAACTGTTTTGCTTCTCTGTTTACAGATCGCGCTATCAGTTACCGGCAGAATTTTGGCTTTGATCATTTTGCCATCGGCATTTCTGTATGTATCCAGAAGATGGTGCGTTCAGACCTGGGTAGTTCCGGCGTGGCTTTTTCCCTGGATACAGAATCAGGTTTTAAAGATGCGGTTGTCATCAATGGAATTTTTGGATTGGGCGAACTCGTAGTACAGGGCAGTATTTCCCCGGATGAATTCATTGTATTCAAACCTGTGCTGGACGGTCCCTTCGTTCCCATCATCGAGAAGAAACTCGGCATGAAAGACCAGATGATGGTGTATGGTGACGATCCTGATGAACGGGTTAAGATTATTCCCGTAGATAAAATCACGCAACAGAAATTTTGCCTCGATGAAGAAAAAATTTTGCAGCTGGCCAAATGGGTGGCAATCATTGAAAAATATTATTCTGAACTGAAAGGTCATTGGTGTCCGATGGATATTGAATGGGCGGTAGACGGAATGACCCGGCAACTATTTATTGTTCAGGCGAGACCTGAGACCATACATTCCCGCAAAGATCATAATAAACTCACCGAATATGTGATGCGTTCGCATCAGCAAACGCCCATTCTGAAAGGCATTGCTGTGGGTGATCAGATCGGCAGCGGGAAGGTGAAAATCATGTACTCGCTGGATAAACGTCTCACGGACGGAAATGAATTCATGGCGGGAGATGTATTGGTGACGGAGATGACGGATCCGGACTGGGAACCGA
Source organism: Puia sp. (assembly GCA_041481385.1). GTDB lineage: Bacteria > Bacteroidota > Bacteroidia > Chitinophagales > Chitinophagaceae > Puia. The sequence goes on along the minus strand of JBGPBW010000289.1, from coordinate 2,530 downwards.
TTATGAAAAAAGCCTCTGCCATCATCACGAACAAAGGAGGCAGAACCTGTCATGCTGCCATCATTGCCCGGGAGATGGGTGTACCCGCGATTGTGGGCTGCAGGAACGCCACCAACCTGCTGGCAGATGGAATGGAAGTGACGGCCAGTTGCAGTGAAGGCGATGAAGGATTCCTGTATCATGGAAAGCTTCCATTCGATGTTATCGAGACCAGGCTGGATGAACTTCCGCAGATTGAAACTAAACTGATGCTGAATGTGGCTTCGCCTTCACTGGCTTTCCGCTTCTCTCATATTCCCAATAGTGGCGTCGGCCTGGCCAGGGAGGAATTCATCATCAATAATTATATTGGCATTCATCCGATGGCACTTTTAAAACATAAGAAACTTCATGATCCATTATTGTCGGCACATATAGCAAAAGCCATTCATGGTTTTGAGAATGAAGAACAGTTTTTCATCCAGAAACTTTCTTATGGCATCGCCAAAATTGCGGCAGCTTTTTATCCTAATACAGTGATCGTTCGCTTTTCTGATTTTAAAACCAACGAATACCGTAACCTGGTGGGCGGCGAACATTTTGAACCACTCGAAGAAAATCCGATGATCGGCTGGCGCGGTGCTTCGAGATATTATTCAGCATCTTACCGTGAAGCATTTGGTCTGGAATGCCGGGCTATTCAGCAGGTGCGTGAAAAAATGGGTTTGGCCAATGTTGCGGTGATGATTCCGTTTTGTCGTACGGTGGAAGAACTGGTTAAAGTAACGGGCATAATGAAAGAATATGGATTGGAAAAAGGGAAAGCGGGTCTTGAACTGTACCTGATGGCTGAATTGCCATCCAATATATTGATGGCAGAGGAGTTTGCAGAACATATTACCGGTTTTTCCATCGGTTCCAACGACCTGACCCAGCTCACCCTGGGCCTGGATCGCGATTCCGCACTCGTTGCTCATTTATATGATGAAAGAAATCCATCCGTCAAGCGCATGTTGAAAATGCTGATCCGGCAGGCCAAAGCAGCCGGTGTTAAGGTGGGCATCTGTGGGCAGGGTCCTTCCGATCATCCTGATTTCGCGCAGTTCCTGGTTGAAGCAGGCATCGATTCCATTTCAGTAACGCCCGATTCGGTAATCAAAACGATCAGAGCCATTCATGCGATTGAGGCGAAGAGGCTGGTGTACGCTTGACGCTTGAAGCTTGATGCGCGAAGCGTGAGGCATGAAGCCTCAAGCCTCATGCTTCGAGCCTCAAGCATATAAAAGTAAATTTACATGACAATCAACAGATCTGTACTAACATTGGAGGAATTCAGAAAACAGGAACTGCGCTCGATTCCACAGGCAACCGGAGAGCTAAGCAATTTACTTCGTGATATTGCGCTGGCGGCGAAACGGGTGAATGTGGAAGTGAACAAGGCAGGTCTGGTCGACATTCTGGGAGAAACCGGCTCAGACAATGTGCATGGAGAACAAGTTAAGAAGCTGGATGAATTTGCGAATGCTGCGTTCCTGGCTGTATTGCAGAGAGGGATCAGCTGTGCCGGAATCGCCTCTGAGGAACTGGATGAATTTGCCTGCTTTGATGAGGAGCTGTGTAACCAGTCTAAATATGTCGTGGTGCTTGATCCGCTGGATGGAAGCAGTAATATCGATGTGAATATTTCTATCGGAACCATTTTTGGCGTGTACCGTCGTAAGACGCCTAAGGGATCTCCTTGTGCACTGGAAGATTTTTTACAGAAAGGAGAAAGCCTGGTTGCTGCAGGATATATTATTTATGGGTCCTCCACGATGCTTGTATATGCCACAAGAAGGGGCGTGAATGGATTCACCCTCGATCCATCCGTAGGAGAATTTACGCTGAGCCATCCGGATATCATTTGCCCCCCAACAGGAAATATATATTCGGTAAATCAGGGTAATTATTATAAGTACAGCGAAAAAGTCAGGCAATTTATATATGACTGCCAGGTAAAGACGTGTGCTGAAGGGGGTCCCTATACGCACCGGTATACCGGAACCCTGGTGGCAGATATGCATCGCAACCTGTTAAAAGGAGGAATTTTTTTATATCCGGCTACTGCACAACATGCCCACGGAAAACTCAGGCTGGTGTACGAGTGTAATCCTTTTGCTTTTATCCTGGAAATGAGTGGTGGACATGCTACTGAAGGACAAAAAAATATCCTTGATATTCAGCCCGATTCTTTGCATCAACGCACGCCTTTTTTTGCAGGAAGCCGCGAAATGATGCGGCCTTTTATGTTAAACGTCGAACGCTTAACGCTTAAGGCTTAACGCTCTTCTGCCAACCGTCAACCTCACTCAGAAACCAATCTCATGCTGATTCAATATATTATTGATTAGCAATATCTTAATAGATATCCGATTTGATCATGGTTCGATTCTGATACAAAACTTGTGCACCTTTGGTACAATCGCAGGGAAGTACCAATATTATAATACATTTGATCAAATCAGCCACTTATTCATGTATATTCTGGGCATTTCAGCTTTTTTTCATGATT
>JBGPBW010000288.1:0-5730 GCA_041481385.1 Puia sp. | reverse complement strand
CACAACACCATTGCCCAAAAGTACCAGCACGCCAGTTCCAATATATTCTGCGAGAAAAGGAGTCATATATCTGTGTTTATTTTTTACTCCAGAATCTGGCTGTCTCTACTGCCCGCTTCCATGAATCAATACCCGCCTGCATGTCCGATGAGGAAGCCGCTGGGAGAAATTCCTTTTCAGCTTTCCACCATTGCGTTATTTCCGCTGTGTCTTTCCAGAATCCGACGGCAAGGCCTGCGAGATAAGCGGCACCAAGCGCCGTGGTTTCTGTGATCTCAGGACGAATCACTTTGCATTGAAGAAGATCTGCCTGGAATTGCATCAGCAGATTATTGGCAGTCGCTCCGCCATCTACACGCAATTCTTTGATCGCTACACCGGCGTCGGCCTCCATCGCTTTAAGCACATCCATGGTCTGATATGCGATGGATTCGACAGCAGCTCTGGCGATATGTGCGGCTTTGGTACCACGTGTTATACCTACCATCGTTCCGCGGGCATCAGGATTCCAGTAAGGCGCACCCAGTCCCGCAAATGCGGGTACAAAATAAACACCATCTGTATCGGAGACCTGAGTTGCTAGTGTTTCTATATCTGAAGAATTTCGGATAATACCCAATCCGTCGCGCAACCATTGCACCACAGCACCTGCAATAAAAATACTTCCTTCAAAAGCATATTGGATCTTACCCTTGATTTTCCAGGCGACTGTAGTCAGCAGATTGTTTTTGGATTCAACAAACTGTTCGCCGATATTGAGCAGCATAAAACAACCTGTACCATAGGTATTTTTTACCATGCCTTTCTCCAGGCACATTTGTCCGAACAAAGCAGCATGCTGATCTCCCGCAATACCGGCAATCGGGATATTGTCCGACAAAATACTTTTATCTGTTTCACCATAAATTTCACTGGATTCTTTTACCTGTGGCAGCATGGATTTGGGAATACCTATGATCGACAACAGTTCATCATCCCATTTTTGCTCCCGGATATTGTACAACATGGTACGGGATGCATTGGTAATATCCGTTGCGTGTACAGTACCCCGCGTGAGTTTCCACACCAGCCAGGAATCTACCGTTCCGAATGCCAGTTTTCCTTCTTCTGCTTTTTTTCTTGCACCTTCCACGTGATCCAATATCCAGCGAATCTTGGACCCTGAAAAATAAGCGTCAATAACGAGTCCGGTTTTTGATCGGATTAATGCAGTTTGGCCGGACTGCTTAAGCTGTTCACAAAAGGGAGCCGTCCGCCTGTCCTGCCAGACAATGGCATTGTAAACCGGTATTCCCGTCTCGCGATCCCACACGATGGTGGTTTCTCTTTGATTGGTTATGCCGATGGCTGCAATTTCCGATGGAAGGGCGCCGATTTTCAATCGTGCTTCAGAGGCAACTCCGGCCTGTGAGGACCAGATTTCGAGGGGATCATGTTCCACCCATCCGGGTTGCGGAAATATTTGTGTGAATTCTTTTTGTGCAATGGATTGTATACGTCCGGCGTGATCAAAGAGAATGGCACGCGAACTCGTGGTTCCCTGATCGAGTGCGAGGATGTATTTTTTCATGAGCAAGCTTTTTGTTGGTTGGCAGTTGGCAGTTGGCGGACTTTTTACAAAACCATTGCGATTATTTTTTGTCTTAATAAGTTTATCTCATCCTGCCAACTGCCAACTGTCAACTGTCAACTATATAGTTTTTCGCAACCGACATGAAAGATACGAGTTGTTCTTTTTCCCAATCTGCATCTTTTCCCAATTCTTCTGCCATCAGTCTGGCAACAGCAGGCGCCATACGGATAGCTGCACGGGCATCCAGAAACAGCGCCCTTGTTCTTCTTGCCAGCACGTCTTCAATGGTTCTCGCCATTTCACATCGGGTGGACCAGACAACTTCCGCGGCAATATATGGGAGTTTCGGATCTAAAATTCCTTTCCAGTTTGGGTTTTCTCTGGATAAATTTTTAACTGCTGCTGCATCGCTGCCATACACAAAAAACGGATCGGTCCATTCAACATCATTTTTATATCCGTGCAATGAAACGGTCCTCGTATGGCAGAGCCTGCGCGGCAATCCCGCTACCCGTATGGCCTCATCAACCGTCTCTTCTGCCATCTGGCGATAGGTTGTCCATTTACCACCGGTGATGGTGATCAGGCCGGAACCTGAAACCATTAATTTATGCGATCTTGAAATCTCCTTAGTCTTTTCCTTTTCATTTTGCGGAGCGGCGAGCGGACGCAGACCCGCAAATACACTCAATACATCTTTTCGGGTAGGTATGCGCGTTAGGTATCCGGCTGCTCCTTCAAGAATGAAGCGGATTTCATCCTCACGTGCCCGGGGTTCAAGCTGATGTGCATCAAGTGGCGTATCGGTGGTGCCCACCAGCATCCGTTCATGCCAGGGTATAGCGAACAGCACCCGGCCATCTGTTGTTTTTGGAATCATCAGTGCATCACGTGATCCGAGAAAGGATTTATCGAATACCAGATGAATACCCTGGCTGGGTTGAACCAGCGGCCTGGATTCCGGCGCATCCATGCCCAACAGCTCATCGACAAAAACGCCCGTGGCATTAATCACCAACTTCGACCTCAGTTTATATTTCACGCCGGTTTCCTGGTCTGTCGCCATCACGCCGTTTATCTGATCCAAATGTTTGGTCAGCCCGCTGACCCGAAAATAATTTAAAGGGGTTGCTCCTTTTTCCAGTGCGGTCAGCGCGAGACTTACGGCCAGCCGCGCATCATCAAATTGTCCGTCGTGATATAATACACCGGACTTCAACCCCTGCTGCCGGATATTCGGAACCCGTCTGATGAGTTCAGTTTTTGATATCAGCCGGGAACGACCGAAACTTCTCCGGCCTGCAAGCAGGTCGTATACGGATAATCCCACCGAATAAAAAATACTGCTCCACCAGGAATAGTTGGGAATGATAAAATTTTCATTGCGAACCAGGTGCGGCGCATTTTGCAACAGAATACCCCGTTCCCGAAGGGCTTCCATCACAAGTCCGATATTTCCCTGCGCGAGATAACGGACACCGCCATGTACAAGTTTTGTGGAACGGCTTGATGTGCCTTTTGCGAAATCGGATTGTTCCAGCAGCAGCGTTTTGAATCCGCGTGAAGCTGCATCCACAGCCACACCCAGTCCCGTCGCTCCACCTCCGACTACAATCATATCCCAAATGGTCGCCGGATCAGAAATTTGTTTCACCAACTCTTCCCTTTTTATCTCCATGCCATTCTATTTATGAATCTGTAAATCACTTCCATACTTCCATACTCTCATACTTTCATACTTCTCAATGCTCCACCAGCCCCTCCGGAATATAATACACCCCCAGCCCATTCAAAATGGGATCTGATTTGGCATCGGTAACCTGTATATGTATACGGTTCGTATGGCGGGTCGGAAAACTGACCAGCCGATGATGACCTACCGTTGAACGGTTCGTTTGATAGACCAGGGAATCTCCATTGTACAATGCGATGCTAAATGATTTAATGCGTTGCCCGCGACTGACGGCTTCTTTCAGGAAAATACAATTGACGGCGATGGGTCTGTTGAATACGATTTCCAGATATTCTTTTTTATATTGTTTCCCCAATTCAAATTCTCCGTTCCCGTCCCCCAGGATGCCCGTAATATTTTGTCCGGAATAGAAGATAACCGCATTTTCATTTAAGATCAGGTTGTTGATAAAACTCTCCAGCCTCAACCGGGCAAATCCCATCAGTGCCGCAGAGTCATAAGAGGAAATAAGTCCCCTGCGGTCTGGCGGAACATTTAGAATCAGGTTGGCCCCGCGTCCCACCGATTTCAAATAAATATTAAAAAGCTGCTCAGGCGTTTTTACAAGTGAATCTTCAGCGGGATGATAAAACCAGCCGGGACGGATGCTCACATCACATTCCGCAGGTATCCAGTTTTTACCATTCACATTTCCCTGGTTCAGGGTATCGTTGGGTGGTGCACCCAGGCCACGTCTGAAACCGGCCGTGTCGAGCAGGTTCCAGTTGGTTACTCCGGCAATTCCATTTTCATTTCCCACCCAGCGTGTGTCCGGGCCGATATCACTAAAGACCATGGTATTTGGTGCAACCTGGCGAATCGTATTTTCAAAGCCATGCCAGTCGTACTCCTGTTTTTTTCCATTAGGTCCTTCCCCATTTGCGCCGTCCCACCAGAATTCAAAAAAAGGACCGTAACGCTGAACGATTTCTTTCATCATGTTGATAAAAACTGTGTTGTAAGCAGGCGTTCCGTATGCGGGATGATTCCTGTCCCAGGGTGAAAGATAAACACCCAAGGCAAGTCCGGATTCCCGGCAGGCATCTGACAATTCTTTCAGCACATCGCCCTTTCCATTTCTCCAGGAACTTTGGGCCACGGTGTGTGCGGAATAAGCACTTGGCCACAAACAAAATCCATCATGATGTTTTGCAGTAATCACAATACCCGATGCGCCGGCCGCCCTGGCGATGCGACACCACTGACGGCAGTCGAGTGAAATCGGATTGAAAATTTCTTCTTTCTCCGAACCCTTCCCCCATTCGAGATCGGTAAAAGTATTCGGACCGAAATGCATGAATAAATAAAATGGATTATTATGCCAGTCCAATTGTTTTGCTGAAGGAAGGGGATTTGCAGATTGCTGGGCCTGCCCCATAAACACAAGAAAAAAACATACAGTTGTTGCGAAACTTTTCATGACGGCGGCCTTAAACCCTTTTGTTTTATGAAACTATGAAATCAGATCAGATAATCCCGATTAGTCGCGGCACTATTCTTTAGTTAACCTAATTTTACCCATTAAACCAGGCTATGTCATTTTTTACAGATAAAGTGGTGATCGTAACAGGCGGAAGTGATGGGATTGGAAAGGCACTCATCAGTTTGCTGATTGAGTCTGGTGCCAAAGTGGCTACCTGCGGAAGACAATACGACAAACTGTATGCCCTCCAGCTCGAATACTCCCAATTCATGCTGCATACCATGGTCTGCGATGTGAGCCATGAAGATGAATGTAAACGGTTTATTCACTCCACCATTGAAACTTTTGGTACCATCGATATCCTGATCAATAATGCAGGTATCAGCATGCGCTCCCTTTTTGACGATGCAGAAACCGATGTGATCCGCCGGCTGATGGATGTTAATTTTATGGGTGCGGTGTATTGTACCAAGGCGGCTCTTCCATATATTATCAGTCAAAAAGGGACCATCGTAGGCGTTTCTTCTACCGCAGGTTACCGGGGTTTGCCCGGAAGAAGCGGATATTCAGCTTCAAAATTCGCCCTGCAGGGATGGCTGGAAGCTCTTCGAACTGAACTTTATGATACCGGCGTGCACGTGATGTGGGTTTCTCCAGGTTTTACAACCTCCAATATCCGGAATACAGCATTGAATAGTGAAGGGGTCGGACAGGGAGAGAGTCCCTTGGATGAATCGAAACTCATGAGCGCTGAGACCTGTGCCAAATATATTTTGAGTGCCATAGAAAAAAGAAAAAGGGTGCTGGTGCTTACCTTCACCGGAAAGCTCACTGTTTTCCTGAATAAATTTTTCCCATCCCTGACGGATAAGCTGGTACATCGATATTATTTCAAAAACGGGGAACTGATTAAATAAAACACCGGCATATTTCAAAAAGTCTCCACAGATGGCGCTCTTAACCCTTACTTCAGACTTCGGCCTGCAGGATTATATTGCCGGT
>JBGPBW010000287.1:0-5741 GCA_041481385.1 Puia sp. | reverse complement strand
GGGATGCCGTTTTGACCACACTCATTCCTGCGGCAATTGTTGTAGTTGGATGGTTTGTGGCATATTACTTAAACGCAAATAATGACAGGAAAAATAAACTAAGAGAAATTAAAATTTCCTACTTAATAGATGCTTATCGAAAATTGGCAAATGCTTCTGTGAGATCACCAAATATCGCATCTTATCACAGGGATATTGAATCCGCTATTTCGGATATTCAATTGTTTGGCACCAAGGAGCAAATACAAGATCTTTCCCAAGCGATAGAGGAATGCAAGGAAAAACTAAAAGTGGATACATCAAAGGTTGAGCTTTCCCTTGATCTGGTGCTTACAAGTATAAGGAACTCGTTAAGAAAAGAAATAGATTTAGAACCAGTAGATGGGAATATTACATGGTTCAGGTTTTATGAATCTACTGGAGCTTCTGAACAACTAAATTATATGCTGAAACCAGCAGATAAGAAAAAATGAATCCCCCTATCATAACTATTGAAATTATGAATACTCCCTTCCACATATCCTGATCTGTATCGGAAAATAAACAGGCTAAAATCTTTCCCAAAATAATTTAACGAAGGTCTGCGAACGCCAATCAGTCATTGGGTTGTAGACTATTCTAAATAGCTAGATGATGAGATTTATAAATAATACAGCTTTTTATTTTTTCTTTCCCACCCCTGCCATCTGCGCGAAAATTTTTCAAGGAAAAGTAAATTTTCGCTGCACCAGGCCCCGAGCTATTCGACATAATATAGACTTATAAAAAAAGAACAATGATTGTCTTGCCGCCTTACGGATCAATTATTGAAGTGCTGTTAATCAAAATTGATCCGTAAGGCGGCAAGACAAATACAAAGGAAGTTTTCGTTATAAGTTAATTTTATGTAAAATAGTTTTTATTAGCTTTAAGGTCTGATGCACCCGACTACCCGATGCAACACAGTATTGCAAGTTCTTCTCAGTCCAAATGGTATAAGGGTAAACACCTATTTTCTGACATTGAATTTTTTTCTATCCTTACTGTAAAAACAGTAAAATGAAGTCTAAATTTTTAACCCTGACCTTGTTATGTATTTTATCAAATCATTTATTAACTGCACAGACTAACACCCAGGATCACCGCAAACCTGATATCGTAAATTTTGGGCCCGGAATCGGATTCGACTATGGTGGACTGGGTGTAAATTTTATGGTTTACCCGCAGAAAAATATCGGGATTTTTTTTGGAGGTGGCTATGCACTTGCTGGTTTTGGATACAATACAGGTGTTAAACTAAGGACTTCTCCCGACAAAGGAACTGTAGTAAACCCATTTTTAACTGTCATGTATGGGTATAACGCAGCTGTGGTCATAACCGACAATACTCAGTTAAATAAATTGTTCTACGGTCCCACCATCGGTCTCGGTATAGACATCAGGCCAAAAAAGCCATCCTCTAAAGGCTATCTTTCGCTCGCATTAATGGTGCCCCTGCGGAACTCGGACGCTCAGAATTATATCGACTTTTTAAAAAATGAATACGGGGCCTCTTTTGCCAACGATTTGCTCCCGGTGGGATTTTCGATCGGTTATAAGTTCATCCTGAATTCAAATTGAACCCCGATTGCTTTTCAGCGTAGCCGTAAAGATTAGAACCGGTTATTTCAAGTGCTTCCAAAGAGCCATATTCAGCTCTGTCATTTCTCCCGCACCGGAAATGCGTTTGATTTCCAGTAGTTTTTTACTAATGGCCATTGCAGTAATTGTGGAAGGGCCGGCTGGTTTACGGGAAGTCAGGGGCGTGGGCTGCGTGTGTAATTTCTGATTGGATTTCATAAATAAAGGATATGGAAATAACGTCCATATCCTTTATTTTATGCGTTAAAAGTCAACTAAATAATCGACTCAACAATATTCGTCAAACGCCGCAATCAGGTTATGCGCGATCATCTGAGCGGACCTACCTTCAATATGATGACGCTCAATCATGTGTACCAATTCACCGTCCTTGAACAAGGCAACAGCCGGTGAAGAAGGCGGATAAGGTTTTAAGCGCTCTCTGAGGGTGCGGACAGCATCTACATCGAACCCGGCAAAGCTGGTGGTCAGGTGATCAGGCTTCTTAGTGGTATTGTGGACTGCCATCAGGACTCCTGGTCTGGCTGTCCCTGCTGAACATCCGCAGACGGAGTTTATCATAACCAGGGTTGTACCTTTGGATTCCAGTTGTTTATTGACTTCTTCAGGGGTCTTCAACTCGCTGAAACCATTTTCGGTCAGTTCTTCTTTCATCGGTATAACTAATTCTTCGGGATACATTTTCTGTTTTTTAGAACAACGCAAATCTAGTCAAAAAGTTCATTATTTGGATGAGGTAATGCACTGCAGAACAGTAACGCCTTTTTTGCAGATCCATCATATCATGTATGTAATTATGGCGGGCAATAATTACAAAATGTGCCAATATGGCGCCCGAAACAAAGGAAAAAGCAGATGGTATGTCGTTTGACCATTAGCGGTGTAATCATTAATCAAAAAAATAAAAAATAGGATTATGACACTAGTAAAGGTTAACAACAGGCCATTCGGAAATCTTTTTGGTGATTTTTTGAATGAATTTCCGGTAGCAGCCCGTTCATTTGGGCAGGAACTTTTTGCATTTCCGCAGACGAATATTCATGAAACACCTGAAGCATTTCATCTGGAATTAAATGTTCCCGGAAGGTCAAAAGAAGATTTTAAGGTACAGGTCGAACAGGGCCTGCTGACCATCACTTATGAGAAGAAGGAAGAATCAGCACAGACGGATGATTATAAAACCCTTCGCAGAGAATTTGAATACAAATCATTCAAACGCAGTTTTTCCGTAGAAGATAAGATTGATGTAGATGGCATTCAGGCAAAGTATGAACAAGGTATTTTAAAGTTTCTTTTGCCAAAAAAAGAAGAATCAAAACCCAGTGCAAGACAGATCAGTATTGCCTAATGAATTTGAAAAGATTTTAGTGTAGGTGGTTTGACGTCCCCTTTCTTCCGAAAGGGGATTTTCTTTTGGCTTTGTATTATAAGGGTAGTGAACTAATTTTGAACCTTAGATTCCAATTTTTCATGAATAAATCCGTGCACCTGCGTTTCTTGATTCTGTTGGTATTTGGTTTCACTCGTAGCCTGCCGGCAATAAGTCAGATACCAACTGCCAGGTCACCGGCCGACAGCCTGGCCCTGAATCAGGACTCTGTACTGAGGATACGCAATCTCAGTCCTTATTTTACACTCCATGTGGACTCGACAATGAGTTACAGCCTTGAAGTGAATAAAAATCCATCCAATTATTTTTGGTACCTCAAAAACTCTCCGCTTGGCCTCAAGATTAACAAAGACAACGGTCTGCTCACATTCAAGGCTGATAAATCATACTTTCTTTCGGGCCGGTTAAAGTATGACTTTCCCTATAAGGTAAGTGTTGGTGTCCAGAATCTCAAAAACCCAGCCGACCGGGTGGACACAACCTTTACCATTCAGTTTTTCACTACTGAAATTGTTCCTTCAAGGTTAAAGCCTTCAGTGAATACCACATTATCTGTGGACGAAGGAGATACGATAAATTTTAAAATAGAATGTGAGGAAGGCAGTTTTCCTATTGAAAGTATTAGTTTCTTTTCCAATTTTCCAATAAAAAATTACCAGGCTGTAAAAAAATGTGATGATGAATTCATCTGGAGTCCCCCTTATGATTTTATCAAAAGTTCTGACTCTGTAAACCAAAAACTGGTCCTGCTCTACTTCATCGGGATGAATAAATTTTTTATCCGGGATACAACACTTGTCAAACTATTTGTTAAGGCTGCTCTCAACTATCCTTTTATGCTGCAGGAGTACGATCGCACGGTTAAGGAAGTACATACCTATGTCCTGCAACTGAAATATGCGTTTGTGCAGCTGGATAAAAAAGTAAAAAGTACCAAGTCGACAAGAACAACATTTGATATGACGTCCAGTTCTTCTGCCCTGGGTGGAACTGTTTTTTCTTCCCTTCCATCAACCGGTGCGCAAACAACAGGTAAAATCCTGCCGGGTGCGGGTGTGGCATTGGTACCGGTTAAAGAAACCGTAGCTCCGCAAAAAATTGCAGAGCAAAATTCAGCTTCTCTGGTGCGGTCCTCCATCAAAAGACTGGAATACCAGTTACATGAAAATACCCTCACCGGAGAAAAAGACCCGGATATCGTTAAAAAAATCAATAAGCTGAAGGATGAGATGAAACAGATTCAAATTCAGTTAATTGATGTACCAGTCGACGAAAACACGGAAATGACCGAGGAACAGTTGAATGAATATTTTAATAGTAACAAGGTGAATAAAAAGTACAAACTGAAACAATAACGTGAACAAATTTTGATTCGGGCAATTTATTTATATCCCAAAATCTTCATCATACTTTGCGCTGTTTGTTCACGGGCATAGAGCCAGTCCACCATTTTACCATTCTTGTCGTAGTTCACGATAACGTGTTTGGGTGAAGGTATCAGGCAATGTTTAATACCTCCATATCCGCTGATCTGATCCTGGTAAGCACCGGTATGAAAAAAACCAAGATAAAGGGGTTCACCATTATTGAGTTTTGGCAGGAAAACCTCGTTGATATGTTCTTCTGAATCGTAATAGTCGTGGCTGTCGCAGGTTATTCCCCCCAGTACCACGCGCTGATATTCTACATCCCACTTATTTATGGGTAACATCAGGAATCGCTCCCCGATACCCCAGGTATCAGGCAGCGTAGTAATGAATGATGAATCGATCATATACCAGATTTCGCGGTCGTTTTGCATCTTCTGGCCGATCACACTATAAATATGTGCCATACTTTCTCCCACTGTATAACTTCCGAACTCGGTGAAAATATGTGGCATAGGTACGTGATTACGTTTGCAGGCTTTTTTGATATTCCCGACGATTTCATTGATCATAAATTGATAGTCGTACTCGAATCCAAGGGAATGTTTGATGGGAAAACCGCCGCCGATATTGATGGAGTCCAACTCTGGACAGATCTTTTTCAACTGGCAATACAGATTAATGACCTTATTGAGTTCACTCCAGTAATAGATATCGTCCTTAATCCCTTTGTTCAGGAATATGTGGAGCATTTTCAACTGGAACCGGTCTTCATTGCCTTCTATCTTATCAACATAAAATTCAAGTACGTCTCTCGGTCTGAATCCGAGCCGGGATGTATAAAAAGGGAAGTTGGGTTCTTCTTCCGCAGCAACCCGGATGCCGAGTTTGAAAGGAACTTTAACCGATTTTTTGTATTGCTGCAGCTCATCTTTATTATCCAGGATCGGAACTACATTTCTGAAACCGGTGTTCAGCAGAGAAGCTATCCGGCTGGTATAGGGTTTTTGTTTGAATCCGTTACAGAGTATGTAAGTGTCCTTGGTGATTTTTTTCCTTGCATAGAGTTTCTTGATGATCTCTATATCATAAGCATAGGAAGTTTCAAGATGAATATCATTATTCAGGGCTTCCTCCACGATGAAGGAAAAATGGGAGCTTTTTGTGCAATAACAATAGAAATATTTTCCCTCATATTTATGCCGGGCCAACGCGATGGCAAACATTTTTTTTGCCTTTTTGATCTGCATCCCAATCTTGGGCAGGTAAGAAAGTTTGAGTGGGGTACCGTATTTGTCAATCAGGGCCTTAATATCGACCCCGTTAAATTCTAAGTAATTTTCTTTCACTTCAAAACCTTCCTG
>JBGPBW010000286.1:0-5761 GCA_041481385.1 Puia sp. | reverse complement strand
AATTCTGAACTGATCGTATCATCAGCAAGCTCTTTATAAAATTTACTCGCTTGTTTCTCTCCATAAATTGGAGAAATCACTTTTCCATTTTCGGCAAAAAGATCTACTATTTTTTCAACATCTCCAAGTGAGAGAAATTCAATATATTTTTTCGCTATTTCTCTTTTTGTCATAGTTAATTTGGTGTTTTATTCCCGCAGTCCATGGAGTGAAGCGTCTTAGCTGCCGGTCCCGCTGCTCATTGAGCGTTTACGCAACCAGCGAATTTGTCCCCGGTGGTTGAGTTCATGGCCAAATACGTGGAACCACTTGAAGTAATTGTTCACCCGCTGGTCACTACCAAATGGAGTTTGCTCTTCGAGCCATTTGTCGTCGCGAAGGGCAAGCTCAGCCAGGGTTTTTGTCCGCACCCGCTCCAGCCTGCTTAGGTAATAATCCAGCCCGTGCGCTTTAATCTCATGCCTCGCTTGCTCACCCAAAGCGAGAGCGGTGTTCCACTCACGCTTCTCCTCATCATTCAACTCACGTTTATGGAATGTAGCTGCCTGATAGCCTACTTCCGCCGCTGCAATATGCAAGAGAAGCGCGCCAATGGAATTGCTCTGCGAGTCATACAGGTAATCGAGCTCACTCACTCCCAAACCTTCAACCGCGGTAACCGTGGTATATCGGACATAGTTCATCATGGAGACAAGGCGGGCTATTTGCGAAGTGAAGCCGGGGATCTCGCCGATTAAAAAGAGGTCTCGTTGATCCATACAATAACTTTATCGTGCTAACTCCAGTCGCATTAACATAATTTCCCGAACTGTCTATACAAGTAATATAAATTGGCAATTTTAAAACTAATGAGTCAGTAGTGATTTTTTGAATCGTGAGCGGTTCGGAAGGACCATGATGTTATTTAGCTGATGCTCTGACAAGCTTCGCCCTTTGGCCAGCTCCTTCAACTTTGTACTTAAAGATCTCGCGATCAAGCGTGCCCTCAAGTATATGCTGACTGAGTTCTGCAGGGATATCTATCTCGTGAACGCGTTGTTCCGGAGCGGGGTTTATCTGCGTTCCTATAAAGCTGGCTTCGTGTGGTGTGCTTGCACGATACCTGGCACAAATGATCTTACCTGACAAATTCGTTAATAGGGTTATCTTCATTGATTCTCTTTTAGTTATGAAAGAAGTGTATCGTGAAGGTGGCAGATTGTGCAGAGTTATTCTTAATAGAATAGTGGTATAAGCAGAAAGAAGTCAGCCCACTTTGGGGGCCAGTAAATTCCAAACTGACAGTCGAAGGGGTTAGAACTCGATGAAAGCCAAAGGATCCTGTGGCCCCGGCGACTACCATTGGTCCCAGATAATCTCCACCCTTCTTGAAGTCGTTGCTATTGAAGACAGTGGTGAGATTGATGGACTCGCCCGGGAGTAAAGTAAAAACATCAGTGCCATAATCCAGTGCCATAGCTATCCAGATTGCAGAATAAATATAGTTTTTATTTTAAATATGCAACCCTATTTTTTTAAGCATCAAACCTCCATAATGTTAATTCCTCCTCCGGATCAACTGGTCTCAAAAGGGTTTAGTCTTGAGGCTAACTAATTTTCCTGCAAGTCCGCCGATTACTCCAAGCAACGAGCCCATGATAATTCCTAAAATGATTAAATGCATGATTGCGCCTGCAAATGTTTGATAGGCGAAGTAAGAGGCCATGTCAGGATAATTAGTTTTGTCTTTCATGTACGCCCATTCGGCAATATTTATGGGGTCCATTAAAAGTAGTTTCATGCCAAAACAAATTAATACCAAAGCAGTCAGACATGCTACAATGCCGCTGCCAAATCCGCTAAAAAAGCCGGCTTTAAAACCAGCACTTATTTTTTTGGTATCAAACGCATCCTTATACGAAACCCATAAAATCAATACAGCAATAATCCCCCAAAAAATATTATCCAGGTGGTCTCTTAGCGGAAGCCCTGGTTGAATAATATTATTCATGCTTATTTCTATCGTCCAGAGAATGCCGAAGTACAGCCCTGCCTTTAGATTATATTTTGACTTATCGGATAATTTATTTTTAAATTTATTGATAAGGAGTGCCAGGAAAATTAGGATCATCACTGATATCAGGCATGCCCCAGCTTCCATTTTGAGCGACCATTGTAATGCAGGATACAACCAGTACATAACCAGAACCAAAACTGCGCTTATGATTAAAAGATATTGTGATACTATAACTGATTTCATCTACGTCTTTTAGTTCTTGTCTGTTCGTTTGCCAAGCGTTTCACTGTTTTCATTTCATCAACTTATTTTCTGCTTATTACCGTATCATAGATAATTTTTAATGTCGTAATCTTATTGTCATTATCAAAAACAATGATATCAACAGCATCAAACTCAACAATTTTACCAGATTTTATAGTCCATTTATATTCAAAATATAAAGCAATACGATCTGAATCAGCATCATCGAAAATTCCTTTCAACTTCAATTCTGAACTGATCGTATCTATGTAGGAATTCTTTGCTCCCAGTCCGGTGTACGAACGTTGGCCGGACATTTAAAAATATCTAAAAAGACTAATGAAGACCTTTTTATTAATTCTGACATTTTTGCTTACACTATTTACATCATGCAATAAGACAATACCGAGTCTTTCGGTACTTCCATTATACAAGATTATAGAATTAACCGGGGCCGCGATAAAAACCACTATTTTTTCTCTGTCAAACGACAGGCTTGTCAGATCAGGGAATTCTATGGATTCCCCGGCAATACCCCGACCTGGTTACTAAGTGTAATTATGTATATACGAAAAATTCACGAATTAATAATGCGATCAATCGGGTGAATCATTTATATTAGTAGGCTCTACCCGCTTTCGACGCTCACGAATCCTTTTAATAAACGCTAACCCCAAAAAAATGAAAGATCTTTTCAACAGCACCGTTGGCTTCAGCGCGCTTTCTATCAAAGACCTTTTGGAAGCCAGAGACCAGTATCATTATCACCTGATGAACAAAAAAAATGTAGTGGCAACGGCCATCGGCTATTATCTGATACGGAATGATGAGGATTGGCCCACAGCGGATAATGTTGAGCCTGACAATTCCAAATACAAAGACGATCAAAGAACTTTGGAAAACTCAGGGGTGCGGCCAGAATCCTTTCCGGCAGTTTTGGTTTTTGTGGACCACTGGGAAACGGAGGAAGAACTTGCCAAAGAAAATCCGGTTGATGTTGTTCCAAAAATGCTTTTTCTGTCTGATGGGAGATCGGTCCCGGTTTGTGTTGTTTACGCCAAACGCGAGGAAACATCAGATGAAACCATCGACGAATCCAACATTAATTTTCCGAGAAACCTGATCGGAGGAGGATTTCCTTTAATCACCTACACACAAAATGCAAAACGAATTGCATCCGTAGGATGTATCGTTACAGACGGACATATGTATTACGCATTGACCAACAAACACGTTACTGGCGAAAAGGGAAGCCCTATATATTCAAAGTTATCGGGTGAAGAAATTCAGGTAGGGGTCAGTGCAGATAAACACCTGGGAAGAATTCTGTTTAATAAAGTATATGAACACTGGCCTGTCCGGGAAACCTATCTGAATATGGATATCGGGCTCATCAAAATATTGGATATCAACCAATGGAAGACAGATATTTTTAATATCGGTACGGTGGGAAGATTGGCGGACCTCGGTCCCGCCAGTTTTTCATTAAACCTGATCGGTCAGCCGGTGTCGGGGTACGGAAGTATTTCAGGAGAAATCGTGGGGGAGATCAAGGCCCTTTTCTATCGCTTTAAATCAGTTGGCGGATTTGAATATGTCTCGGATTTTCTGATCGGATCCAGAAACAATAAGCCCCTGAATCTTCATCCTGGTGATTCAGGAACTGTTATTTGCTACGAAAGAATGGAAGAAACAAAAGCGAAAAATGGTATAAAAACGGAACGGCTTGCTGAACTAATGCCTATTGGCGTATTATGGGGACAACACATTTTGTACACCAACGACAAAAAAAATAAGTCTCCTTACGCGCTGTCCACCTGTCTGAGCACCGCCTGTAATTTACTGGGTGTGGATGTTGTAAGGGATTGGAATATCGACCAGCCCTATATCTGGGGGAAAGTCGGCCATTATACTATCGGAAATTTTGCAATCGATTTTATAAAAGACAGGAATTTCAGGTCGCTGATGAAGGCTAATGTTGAGAATATTTCTTTTGATTTGAATGAAATCACGCCGGACTGGGATTCAAAAGACAAAACGATCAAGGCAAAATATCAAAAAATGTTTTCGAATTTCTGTCCGCTGGCCGATGTGCCGGACATCATCTGGAAGCAAAGTACAGCAGAAAAATTCGGACGTGCCGGTAATGAAAATCTCAATCACTATCTGGATGCCGACATTCCATGCAAAGCGTTTCCGGCTGATGCTACATTCCTTGAATTTGTTACAGATAAATCGAAATTGACCGTCCAGAATATAAAAAAATATTACGATCACCTGGATAAAGCAAAAATCAAATTGACCGCGGATCCGAATAAAGGCATTCTTCCGCTCAGGGTATGGCAGGCTTTTGATTACATGGTGGATGCCCTGAAAGAAAATCAAACGAACATCGGCAGGTTTATTATGGGCGCAGGTACACTCGCCCATTACGTCGGTGACGCATGCCAGCCACTTCACTCTTCGTATATGGCTGATGGTGATCCCAAAGACGACAAGTTCACAACACATCCGGCCAGCCATGATACCCATCATCGGGATGGTACCATTCATTATCATCAGGGAGATCCGATTACAACCAATCAAAATCCCGGCAAAGGAGTACATGTCGCTTATGAAGACCATATGATCGACGATAACCGGGATGAGCTGGTTAAGGGGATTAAACGCATTTTGAATGCGCCCACTCATCCCATTATGAAAGAACCACTGCCGGCGATTACCGATGGTCAGTCGGCGGGTTATGCTGTGGTGGAGCTTATGCGGAAAACTCATCTAACCCTTCCCCCGCATACTATTGTGGAATTCTTTAAGCAGCACAAAAAGGAAAATAAGCTGACAGCGCTGATGTGGCAAAAAATGCATACTGCAACCATTGAATGCATGGCCCGTGGCTGCCGGTATCAGGCGGCTCTCTGGGAAGCGGCCTGGAAAAAAGGAGGGAAAAAAGCGGCCGATATAAAAACAGATTTCAAGTCGGCTGCCTTCAGAAAGAAACTGAAATCTTTGTACGAGAATCCAAAGGAAATGAAATCACTTACGTTAGATACTATTGGGACCCAACTAACCTAGGAGTTAAGTTGTAAGCTTAATTGTGATTAGCCAGCGCCCCTGCCTGGTCCGAATTATCGAAAATTCCAGGCAACCAGGAAGATCCTGGGCATACTGCATAAGCTAGACCAATGACTGTCCGGTGGCTGTTGACTTCATTTACACACTAAACGGCTTCCCTTCTTTGATCATTTCCCTCCGTATTCCTTCAATCACATCTTCGAGATAAAAAACCAGTCGTCTTTCCTGCGGTTCTTCCGTTTCAACACCATTCGATCTGTTTAGCTGAAGGAGTTCATTTTTATGCAGGGCCGTGGTTTTTCTTTTTACGGCCTGTATGCCTGCATAATGAATGGTATTGATGATATTACCACCCGATATTTCGTAACGCTTCACCTGGTTTGGAATTTCCCCGTAATTGGAATTTTCAGGGAAGGATTTTTCCCAGATTTCTTTTCTTTCCTCTTCATT
>JBGPBW010000285.1:0-5792 GCA_041481385.1 Puia sp. | reverse complement strand
GGCAGGGAAATTACTCCTTTAACGATTCCGACAAGGTATCAATTAGTGTTCCCAATGGCAACAAACAATTTTTTGGCAATTATTCTATTGCAGCAACTAAGCATGACACAGTTTTTTCGCTACAAATAATGAATAAGGCAGCGGCCCCCAATTTAAATTACGATTTTAAAAAAGCTAGCCCTGATACTTTTAATCTAATTGGAACGGCAACCTATTTGTTTGATAAAAAAAAGCGCATTTGGATTCAAACTTCATACAATAACAAACAGACATTAATATTTAGAAGAGGACAACATTTCAATGATTGATTTATAATATAAAAATGCTCAAATTTAAATTGCTTATTGGTATACTAATATTGTCAGGAAATCTAACAATTAAATTGTAGACATTTCGATAATCAAGGTATTTAACGGTTAAATGTTAAGGATTTTTGCCGTTGGTAATTTAAACTTATATTTATTACATACTTATTTCAGAAAGGTTATAATTTAATTCGTTCATGCGATTCGCTCGGCAGCCATTTTTCTTAAATATAATAATTTAGTTATTCGTCCTTATTAACTTCTGCTTTTAGTTCCTGCCCAAAATATTCTTAACAGCAAAATAATGTTACACCCGTAAAATCGTGGGGGCTAAATTCTATTTTCATTAACCTGGTAAATGAATCAGTATTAGCGAATCTTAAAGTTCAATTTCAAAACCTTCATCTATTAAATAAACAATCATGACGAATCGAACCCGGACATTTATCCATTTATTAGCATTTCCAATTACATTATTTTCATTGATATTATCCCTGTCGGCCAATGCACAAAACAAAAAGCCAAACATCCTGGTCATAATGGGCGATGATGTTGGATGGTTTAACATCGGTGCCTATCACCAAGGAATCATGTCCGGTAAGACGCCGAATATAGATAAGCTCGCAAGGGACGGTATGCGTTTCACCGACTACTACGCCGAGGCCAGTTGCACTGCAGGTCGGGCGAATTTCATCACCGGCGAACTTCCAATCCGCACCGGGCTAACTACCGTCGGCCAGGCAGGTGCAGACGTGGGCTTGCCAGCCCAGGCATGTACTATTGCTACTGCTCTTAAAGCACAAGGCTACGCTACAGGCCAATTTGGCAAGAATCATCTTGGCGACCTTAATAAATACCTCCCAACTGTGCATGGCTTCGATGAGTTCTTCGGCTACCTCTATCACCTCGACGCGATGTCTGATCCTTATTGGTATTCGTTCCCAACAGACGAGGCTACCTACAATAAGTATGGCCCGCGCAGCCTCGTGCATTGCTGGGCTACTGATACGGATGACCCTACCGTGCAACCGCGCTGGGGTAAGATAGGCAAGCAGAAAGTCGTGGATGAAGGTCCGTTACCACCGTTCCCGGACATGTCCAATGTACCCAATATGCATGACCTCCCTTTCCTTAAAGCGAAGTACGACATGACCACCTTTGACCCGATATTGGCCAAGGCTTCTTGTGACTTCATGGATAAAGCCAAGAAAGACGGCAAACCTTTCTTCATCTGGCACAACACCACTCGCATGCACGTTTGGACTTTTCTCTCTAAGAAATACAGCTCGATGCAGAACAGCCAAACCAATTACGGCCTCGAAGAGGCTGGCATGGCAGATATGGATGACAATGTTGGCACGCTGCTGAAACACCTGGAGGACATCGGGGAGGCAGATAATACCATCGTCATCTTTACTACCGACAATGGAGCGGAAGTCTTCACCTGGCCGGATGGCGGTATGACACCATTCAAAGCTACTAAAGGCACCATTTATGAGGGCGGTTTCCGGGTTCCTTGCATCGCGCGCTGGCCGGGCCACATCAAACCAGGTACCGTCGAGAATGGAATCTTTTCCGGCCTGGACTGGTTCCCGACACTTACAGCAGCTGCGGGTAACCCCAACATCAACGACCAGTTGCTAAAGGGAGTGAAACTCGGGGACATGACCTATAAGAACCATCTGGACGGATACAACCAAATGGACCTCCTGACAGGAAACGGGCCATCCGCGCGGCACGAGATCTTCTACTTTGGCGGTCCCCACCTCGGAGCCGTTCGCCTGGATGACTTCAAATTCATATTCTTTCAACAGCCTTGGGGCTGGCCCGGTGAAAAAGTAGAGACGGACATGCCCGAGTTGGTTAACATCCGACAGGATCCGTTCGAACGGACATCGAACCTTCGTGGTGAAAGCTGGAACAGCAGCGCTCCCGCATACACAAACGACTTCTTCGCTCGCGAGTTTTGGCGTTTTGTTCTTGTTCAACAGGTAGTCGCAAAAGCGGCGATGTCAGCAATCGAATACCCCCCGATGCAGGATCCTGCTACGTTTAATCTCGACGCTGTCAAGGCCAAAATCCAGGCTATGATGAAACAACACGAAGGTGAGTAACAGTATTTGATCTTTAAAGAGGGCGGTTCGCAGGATCGCTCTCTTTTTTATTTGAATAGCCTTTCAATCTCAGTACTCTCAAATTTTTAATAGTCGCATTTTTATTTTCAATTGTTGCGATTCCATAGCGATCAAATGCTCAGAACTTGTATAACTCGTTCCAGTTAATCCACATCTAATCCACAAAGAACAGATTTAGAATTTAACATGTGTTATCAAAGAGGAATTAATGTTATTATTTTTTCTATGCCCGCAATCTGCGATATTTTTTATGAATCACTTTTCAGGAATTTTGGCATGAAAAAAAATCAAGAGATGGTTATAAGTAGATTGCTAGTTCTGGTAAATAAATTTCGAACAAGATTGGGGAAGCATCTTAAGTCTGGTAAATGAGTCAAAAATTGTAAATTAGATCTCGACTTTGGCGATCCGGCTGGACTCGAACTTTTTCGAAAAAAGTGTTTCAACTATGTTTCAGTAAGTAGTTTTAAAGACTACAATTAAGTGATAATCAATTCATTATAGGTGACGCAAAAGTCCCGTACTGTCCGCAGATAATACATTGAAACCCGCACCAGTATTGAGTTTGCAGGTTTTTCATTTATAATCGTTGCCCGTTTCGTTGGCTTTTCCCACCGGGCCGCCCCAATGAGGGGAATTATGATAGTTACCATCACACCATTATTGACACCTACGATAAAGTAGATGCTGAAATGCTTGCATTGGATGTGGGTGTACTGGCTGTGGCTTTATATTCCTGAGCGCTACCGGTTTAAAACCAATACAGAAAATATTATACAGAGAAGATGTTACTGACAATAAATAAAAACTTGCCTTCACTCACGCATTAGCCGCTTTTACAGCCGCCAGTGATTTTTTAGCATGTTCGTCAGGAGAAATATGATCGGTTTCTGATGAAAAAACAGCTACAATTTTTCCATTTCTATCGATAACATAGGTGGTCCGCGGAATAAAACCGTGATTAATATCCTGACCGCGTACGTCTTTTGCTCCGGCCTTTGGAGGTGAAATTGTCAGGCCGTAAGATGCGGCAATTTTACCATTCGGGTCTGAAGCGACGGGAATCTTGCCTGCACAGTAATCCGGATCAGCGGAAAATGAATTCAGCCGCTGAATATCGTCTGCCGATACACCGATAATACTGGCTCCCGCTGCTGTAAATTGATCCTTGAGTTCAGCAAATGTATGAGCTTCCAGATCACAGCCGCCGGTATAGGCAGAAGGATAGAAATAGACCACAACGGACCCTTTGGCAAGTGCTTTCTCTAATGATAAATCAAATTCCTTACCAGACTGGCTGGCCTGGGCATTAAATACAGGAGCTGCATCTCCTTTTGAAAGCTTGGTCGATTGGGCAAAACCGGATGGAGTTGTCATGAGTAAAAAGCTGAAAATTAAAATAGATAAACAATAATATTTCTTGAACACGGGAATTTTTTTTTTATTAATGATAAGTAATCAAAGCTACATTATGTTGTAAAGAATCAACTCATATCTCGTCAAAATTTTCCCATCGGCTGGTTAGGCTGGTTTTCCCCGGAGAAAAAAGACTTAACTTAATTCAGGATACAGTAAGCCCAAACTCGGGCCCCCTTCTACTCCGGCGCCCGGATCCATTTACTTTCAGAAAAACCGTGCCTGCGGATTCAAAATAATTTCCTCAATCCAATTGATCATTTAATAGAGTTATTTACAATCCAATTATATAAACCATGGTAATCGCTCAGAAAATATTGAAAAATGAATCATAGATACGATTGCCAATATAAAAGAAGTAAAACAACGAGTCTCCTTTATAGAAAATCAAACCAATGGTAAGCAACGTCTTTATTTCGCTATATATGAAAGGCCTAATAAAACTGTGCATTATTATTTAGTAAAAGTTATGGAGGATAATGGTGACGCATACGTGACACACTTTAACTTCTATGTATATCCAAACTGAAACAATTGGAACGGCGAGATATATAATGGCCTTTGCACAATATGAAGCGAGTAACGGCGATATATAACAAATCAATAAGCCTGATCATATACGGTCCAAAATTGAGCACCTCATGAAAAACAGATTTATCGTTCTTCTAAGTGTTTTCCTGTATTCCCTTCAAGCCAATGCCCAGTTTTCTTTAAAAGGACAAAGCGATCTGTTCGACGAGCCTCAGGCCGGATCGGCTAAACTCATCCTTCTGTCCAATGGCTCTACAGCCTTATTTATATTGCAGGATGGAATGTCGTTGCGATTGTACGATGCCAGCCACCGGCTGAAAGTAAACAACGACAATCTTTTGCCTTCTACCGGAAAAAAGAAAAGAATTGCCTTTGAAACAGCCTTTGAAAACGACGGCTCGCTCATCGTGATTTGTTCTACTTATGACGAAGGCAAAATCAATTTAATGAGGTGTGTGATCAACGAAAAAACGGGTCGTGCCGGCCCTGAAGAAAAAATCTTCACGATGTCGGAACCGAAACACAATATGTTTACCGGTACAGACAATGACCTTCTTCCCATATTCTATGTACGAAAGGATCCGGCCAGCGATCACTATGCGGTGGTCGTTCAAATCAATGGCGCCGATGACCCAGCCAAAAGAATGGAGATCTATTATTTTAATGCCAAAAACCAAGTAATAGCCCAGGGATTCTGTTCGAAAGGACAGGAAAATTATGAAAAGTTACAGATGATCGACTTCTCCGTGCTGGGAGATCAAAAAGTGAGCGTTATGGTTTATGCATACAACAAAAAAAAACATGGCAACAGGGAGGGAGATCTTATCCTCATGAATCTTGATTCAGGTTCACATACAGTGGATAATCATGAACTCGGATTCAAAAGCGAATTCTATGTAAAATCCGGCCTGTCACGGTTTAATCCCCTGACGCGAAGAATTGTTTTGCTCGCCAATTGTGCTAAACCAAAAATAGATGGTTATGTGCCAGTGATATGCATGGTGAATCCTTTCGACAATAATATTGAAAATGCTTTTCCTGTTTTTCCGGAAAGGGCCGATAATGAAAGCCAGGCGTTATACGGAAAGAAAAATCATTTTACCGGTCTCCCACAGGATTTTTCTTTTGATCACGAAGGAAATATATGGATCGTGTTTCAGGAAGTAGTAATCACCCAGACCAGCCGTCAGGTATACAGCGATATGAAAGATATTGCCGTCATGGGTCTCAGTCCCAATGGAAAGGAGTTTGCCGGTTATTTTCATCCGGTCGATCATGTGATATTAGAAACCTCTGTTCCGGATTTTTATCATGCCGTGAAGATGCAGGGGGCCCAGTCGTTGTATCTGGGCAATCAGTTCAAGTCGTTCAGTTATATCCATGGTCCATCCAAAAGTTATCTCGT
>JBGPBW010000284.1:0-5843 GCA_041481385.1 Puia sp. | reverse complement strand
GAGATTGAGTAGCGCGATGTGGTGAGGGAGGATCTTATGCTGTAGCTTTTGCGACTGAAGCTGATTAAGCATGCGATGATCTTTTGTTCCCCTTATGAAATCAAATAAAACACCAAAAAAAATACCCTTGAATATACAATTTTTCCTGTAGAATAGCCAGGCTTTGGGTAATAATTTCCCCAAAATGGGGAAAATTCTTGGGATAGAAAGCCGGATTCGGATTACTTGGAGGCTTCACCCCGCTCGTATGCGGGCTTTTTCTTCTCTTCAGTTTCGTGTTTTTTATCCTCCAGTTCTTTTTTCTTCTTATCCTCTTCTTTTTTCTTCTTTTTGAAATAGCCTTTCAGCAGAAAGTTATGTTTGGCCGCTTCCATGTTTTCGTTCAGGCCGGCAGACCCTTTTTTCAAATTAACCATGGTGGTACTCAGGTTATTGCCTAAGCTTGAATCCCCCAGGAGCCGTGAAATAATCCCGCGGCCATGGTTCACTTTATAGGCTACTTCAGCCAGTTGCTGGGTAATCAGGGCTGCATTGTCTGCAGAAGTTTTCAAACCACTCAGAATCTGATCCGTTTCGACGGGTGAAACAGTGGGCAGGACTTCATTTTCCACAACTGGCTGAGGATTACCAATTCCGGGAGAAATCAATACAACCCGGTCACCCATCAGGCCTTCAGAACCAATCGTCGCACTGGCATTCTGCTTGATGAATTTATGCACGTCCGATTTGATACTCATGCTCACCATCACCGAACTATCCGTGACCAGTTGAATGCCATCAACTGTTCCTATTGAGATGCCTCCGAATCGCACATTATTTCCAATTTTTAGCCCGCTCACATTTTTGAAAACTGCTTTAAGCGGGAATACGGAAACAAAAAGATTTTTCTGTTTGCCAATAAAAAATAATCCCAGCACGAGGAGTACAATTCCAATCACCAGGAAAATCCCAAGTTTCCACTTCACCTTATTTTGTTTTTGTATATCGTTCATGATGTTAGCTTTATGAAAAAAAAGACCGAATCCATTCATCATCACTTTTTTCTAACTCTTCATAGGTGCCTTCGGCAACAATAGTTCCTTCTTTCAGTATGACAATCCGGTCCGCAATCATTTTTGTGCAGGATATGTCATGTGTAATGATCAGTGAAGAAATATGGTATTTGCGTTGCAAATCCAGCATGAGCTGACTGATTTCCCTCGCTGTAATCGTATCCAAACCGGTCGTGGGTTCATCGTACAGCATGATCTCCGGTTTCAGGATCAGCGTGCGTGCCAGACCAATGCGTTTACTCATGCCCCCCGAAAGTTCTGCCGGCATCTGATTACCTGTATCCGGAAGTCCGACACTCTCCAATACTTCGTGAATCAGAGAATCTATTTTTTCAATTCCCATTTCTTTTTTGTGATGACGCAGGGGAAACGCCAGGTTCTCATAAACAGTCATGGAATCATACAATGCATTACCCTGGAAAAGAAATCCGATTTTCGTACGTAACCGGTTTAGCTCATTATAATCAACATCGGTCATATCTTGTCCGAAAATGCTGATTTTTCCATCATCCGGCTCGGTGAGACCCACCATACATTTTATGATTGTGGATTTGCCTGAACCCGATTTGCCGAGTACCACCAGGTTTTCTGCTTTCCTGAGATCGAGGTTAACGTCTTTCAGAATCTGATTCCCGCCAAAGGTTTTACTCAGCCCGTTTATGGTGACTACGGTTTCATGCGATGCATGATTTGGGTTTGTTTCCATTGTCTAAATGATATCAGTTATCTGAACGGTTATCATGTCAATAAAAAAAATTACAAGGGATGAGGTTACCACTGCGGAATTGGCCGCCTTTCCCACGCTGGCTGTGCCTCCTGTTACACTGAATCCTTTGTATGAACCAACGATTCCAATTGCTGTTCCAAATAAAACAGATTTGATCAGGGAAGGAACAATATCAATCCAGCCCAATTTGGATAGCGCCCGATTGAAATAGCCGGTTAATGACATTTCCCCATGGATGTTGTACGCGATCCAGGAAGAAAATATTGAAATGGTATCGGCAAACACAACCAGAACCGGAAGCATGAAAGTAGCAGCCAGTACCCGGGTTACAACCAGGTACCTGAATGGATTGATGGCGGAAACTTCCATCGCATCGATCTGTTCGGTAACCCGCATCGAGCCCAGCTCCGCTCCTATGCGGGAACTAATTTTCCCCGCACAGATAATAGCCGTAATCACGGGACCGATTTCCTTAATCACGGAAACAGAAACCATTCCGGGAAGTAAACCTTCGGCCCCGAAAGTTACCAGGGAGGGTCTTGTCTGAAGGGTCAGTACCAGACCCATGATAAATGCCGTGATCAGCACAAGGGGAAGGGATTTGTTACCCATTTTGTAACATTGAAGCAGGAATTCCTTTCCTTCAAAGGGACGCCTGACCGATTCTTTCAAAAACCTGAGAAAAAAAAGAGCAAAATCTCCTGTTTCCTGAATTTTCTCTTTAAACGGAATCCACCCCGGCAATTGGCTTTCAACTAAAGACATATGAATGCATTGTACAGAAATCTCATAGAAGATCGTGCCGACGCTAATGGACGGTCTAATTGATGGCAATACTTCTTTTAAAAGTGAAGCGTAGAATTTAGTACCCATCAGGAATAAACCCCGGAATTTTCAGGCTGGGCCAGGATGTTCTTACTGGCCTGATATTTCCATCTGTATTCTAAAATCAGTTTTATGAATAACAAAAAAATGGCAGCAGGTCTCTTAGCGCTCCTAGGTGTTGGTTTAACAGCCGGCCTCATTTTCTTTTCAAAAAAAAATACCAGGTCGGGTAAGAGTCTTTTGAAAAAGAGCAGGCAGGTCGCCAGTGAACTTAAAGGAAAATTCAGCGAATTTGTTGACCAGGTAAGTGATAAAATGCAGGGAGTTCTAAAGTAATTAACTTTGCGTAATTTACTTATATGAATACAACAGAGTCCATCAAAACACTGGTTGATCAGTCAAAAGATTTTCTGGAGACCAAGATCGAATTAACCAAACTAAAAGCAATAGACAAATCTGCAGATGTTGTGTCGACGGCAATCGTTATGGTGGCCATCATATTTTTGGGATCCCTGTTCGTTATTTTTACCAGCATTGCCCTGGCCCTGATGCTGGGCAACTGGCTGGGATCTGCACATTATGGGTTTTTGATTATCGGAGCCATATACGGGTTGATCCTGTTGGTGATTTTTTTACAAAAAGAAAAGTGGATCAAAACGCCAATTGCAAATGGTCTTATCAATAAAATGCTGAAATAGCTTCCTTATGTATAAAAAGCCGGAAAATGCCAAAGACCTGTCCCGGGCAATTGATGAACTGGAGTTGATAGCTGCTGCGCAAAAAAAAGAAATGGAAAAAACCTTTGTGGTTGTTTCAGAAAACCTGAAACCTGCAAATCTGGTAAAGAGTGGTGTTCGATCTGTTTTATCAGGCAACCACAATGACGAACTGGTTAATATTTTAATCGGAATAGGTACCGGTTTCATAAGTCGAAAACTGATCATTGGAAAACCCCATGGATTTGTAAGTAAAACGGTTGGCAAAGCCATCCAGTGGGGAATGGCCGGACTGGTCTCAAAAAATGCTGAAAGTATAAAGGAAAAAGCAGGTCAGGTCATTGACTGGGTGTTCAGAAAATCCAAACCGGGTTCCAACCATGTTCCCTTACCTGCTGTAAAGTCAAAATAGGGCTTTTTAACTATTTCCGGAAGTATTGAATGTGTTTTCCATCTTATGCATAAAACTGGAAACAGGGCCTTCCATTTTCCCCGTCCTGTCGTCCAGATTATTATTACTCAGAATTGTACCCAGTTCCAGTGTAGGCGGTAGGTATAATAAGACGTCACGTTTATTATTTGCTATAAACCGGCGTATAACACCCTCTGTAGGATGATCCCCCAGGTTTTCCCGCATAACCCGCAAGGATTCTGATGCTATATGTTCCAATTCCTGCATACTGTGTTTATCAATGACTTTTGAATAGTCTTCAATTTTCTTCGTAACTACATCTGCAGATTTACCAAAAATCATGTCCAGTAAACCGGCTGGTGGCTGTGCATACAGAGCTTCCAGATCAGGACTTTGTTCGAGATGATTGAAAATGCCCAGCAGGATAGCAGGAATTGCAGCCTGCGCCAGGGCATTATTTCCTAATAAATGATCCTTACCCGGAGTCTGCTGTGTATTGGGATCTATTTTCTCCAAAGAACTAAACCCCAGATTTTTTTGAATGGCTTGGACGAGATGCATAAAAAAATATTTTTAATATGATAATAATAGATTGAATAAAAATTGCTCACCCGCCCCTGGCTGATGAGCAATTCGTTCCGGAAATGTGTTCACGCTCTCCTGATCACCCCCATTAATAAGGCAATGATGGCGATCACCAGCAAAATATGAATCAAGCCGCCGGCGCTGTAGACAAAAAAACCCAGAATCCATCCGACGATCAGGATTACTGCAATGAGATACAACAAACTACGCATAAAATGAATTGTGGTTGAATAATGATTAGCTTAGTATAATGGTGTCAAATTCATGCCAACTTCGGTTTTTGCCGTGCACGTTGACTTTCGTCAATAAAACAAAACAAATGGTAAGCGGGCATGTAGATGATTTTCTACAATAAAAAAGACAGAGCTTTGAAATAAAATTTATAAACTGTTGTTATATTTGAATACTTCAAATTAACCCTGTTTCTAACACCGCGTAAATCATTAAATGGAAAACCAGTCTACTCCCGGTAAACGCGTGCTTATAATAGATGATGAAACAGATTTCTGCCTGCTGATGAAAAATTATTTCGTAAGAAGAAATTACGAAGTGCATATTTTCCATACGCTGGAGGAAGGAATGAAAAACCTCGTTACCATTAAACCTGATATTATTTTCCTTGATAATAATTTACCTGACGGATTGGGTTGGGAAAAAACAGAGTATATCAGCGAGCATTTCCCAGATACACGCATCAACCTGATCAGTGCTTATCAATACGACCACAGCATCACTGAGAAATTATCCTCAGTCAGGATTTGGGAAAAGCCCATCAGTTTAACTGATCTCAATAAGTACCTGAATTAGGCTTAAGGCGTAAGGCTTAACGCTTAAAGCTAAAGGCTTAATGCGAGGGCGTTACCCGAATTTACTTCTGAAAATTGTTGTGTCTTAAGCGTTGGGCTTTGAGCGTTAAGCGTTAGGCGTTGAGCTTTAAGCGTTATGCGTTCATGGCATCATTTTAGATTTTATCTTTTTTATAAAATAATCATTATGAGAGCCATTTGGACAGGAGCCATCGGATTCGGATTGGTAAACATACCTGTCCGGATTTTTAGTGCCACAAAGGACAGCAATCTGAACCTGGATATGCTCGACAAAAAAGACCATGGTAAAATCCGGTTTAAGCGGGTTAATGAAGATACCGGCAAGGAGGTGGCCTGGGAAAATATCGTCAAGGCTTATGACTACAACGGTAAATATATTGTACTGGAAGATGAAGATTTCAAAAAAGCCAGCCCCGAGAAGACCGGCATCATTGAAATCGTCGAATTTGTACAGGAAACCGATATCGAAACCATCTTTTATGAAACGCCCTATTTCCTCGAACCCCAGAAATCGGGGCAGAAAGCATATGTTCTTCTCCGTGACGCGCTTAAAAAAAGCGGCAAAGTTGGTCTGGGAAATTATATCATGCGAACCAAGGAAGCGCTCTGTGTATTGAAACCGATGGAAAATGCCATTCTTCTGCAACAGATCCGGTTCGCCGAGGAAATCAGAAATATTAATGACCTCGATATTCCCGG
>JBGPBW010000283.1:0-5886 GCA_041481385.1 Puia sp. | reverse complement strand
CTGCATGCGCACAGTATTCAACGCGATACGCAACAACCAGGCTTTTTCGCGAAACTGGCTACCACTTGCAGCGCGAGCGGCATCGATAGCTTTGAATGCCTGGTGAAAGGTATCCTGTGTGAGATCCTGGCTTTCTTCCCAGTCGCCTGTCATAGCATAGATGGTGTGAAAGACCAGTTTCCCATATTTCTGAATCAGCTCTTCAACCGCTTGGTCGGCAGGTTTCATATCCACGAGCGGGCCGAACCCGATGGCAGCGTATCCTTTCGGTGAACACATTTCAACGAGTTGAAATCCCTGTCCCGACATCATTTTCATGGTGCCCGGAAAATCCTTGGCCACTTTATCCCGTATCGGAAAGGTTTGGAATCCGACAGCCATGTCATACAGTTCCGGAATGGATTTCAGAAACATGGGCAGGGAAAGTTGCGATAACGCGAAAGCAGAACCTAATCCTGCCGAAGTTTTGCCGATGAATCCCCTTCTGTTTATTTTTTGCATTTTTTTATTTTGAACTAAAAGATGTGATCAGATTGATGCCGGATCCCAGCCCGTGCGATATTGCCTGTCGAGCCATTTATCGGCTTCAGAAAAATTGGTAATCTTAAAATTCACGGTATCATATTTTAACAGCTTGCCGGTTCGCAATGCCAGTGCATATAGATTAATGGCTTCCGTGATAAATTCCGCCTGGGTAAAATTGCCCGGATACTGCTTTCCCGTTTTGCAGGCATCGATGAACAGGGGCAGTGCGGCTGAGGTTTGTTCCACCTGACTGCGTTTGTCACCCGCTGCACCTGGGGCATCCATTTTTTTGCCAGAAATGATCTGGGGATTCTGCACATTAAATCCAGCAAGAATTTTGCCCTGGTCTCCGACGAACATCATGCCTTCCGCAGGTAAATCTTTGTTGGCTTCAATCAGTTCAGCGGGAATCGGCGGACGCATGCCGCCATCGTACCAGCATAAATCTACAGGCGGCCTGGAACCGTTTGCCGGATAATGGAAACGAACGGAACTCGCCATGGGGAAGGAAAAATCATTCTTGATCTGAAAAGGAACAGGATCATGCATGCCACAAACATGACTCAAATTGGGTTCGATGATGGTGGGACCCTGTAACTGTAAAGCATTGAAGACTGTCCACAAACTATAGTGACCCATATCGGCCATCGACCCGCCGCCGAAATCGTACCAGCCCCTGAAAACCATATTTGTGTAATTGGGACTATAGGGGCGATCGGCTTCCGGGCCCAGCCAGAGGTTCCAGTCAAGTCCGTTCGGAACGGGCGGTGTGTCGACGGGTAATGTTGGATATTGTGGCCATACCGGGCGGTTCGTCCAGTTATGCACTTCGGTTAGTTTTCCGATGGCGC
This sequence comes from Puia sp., assembly GCA_041481385.1. GTDB lineage: Bacteria > Bacteroidota > Bacteroidia > Chitinophagales > Chitinophagaceae > Puia. Next base: position 4,510 of record JBGPBW010000283.1, on the reverse strand, counting down.
CTCCGTTGATCCAGGCCATTACGGTTTCCATGGAGCCATTGGAATCCCAGGGTATCAAATGGGTGATCGATTTGCTATCGCGGGCCATGGCGATCACTTTTTTCCCTTCCAGGAGGCGGTTGGAAAGTGGTTTATGCACCAGAACATTTTTTCCCCTTTTCATCGCTGCCATAGAGAGGATACCATGAAGGTGGTCGGGCGTCATGATCTTAACCGAATTCAGGTCTTTTTCTTTATCAAAAAGCTCGCGGGGATCGGCATATGCCGTGCAGCCAGAATACTTTAATTCCGGATGAACATTTGCATAAAAAGTGTCGACAATTGATTTGCCATTATCCCTTCCGCCGGGAATTGAATTATCGCCGCCGGGTTCCCAATCGGCTTTCTGAATGGTTTTGCGGATCTCACTTTTCAGCCAGTCCTTCGCCCAGTCTTTATAGCCGATGGCTTCCTTGTTGGGATCGCATACCGCTACCACCCTGAATTGTGTATTGGTGAGCAGGGGTAATAGTTCCCTGATGCCCTGCGTGCCAATGCCGATATAGCCCAATGTGATAATATCACTGGGCGCAACAAAATTTCTTCCGCCGAGCACATGTCTCGGAACGATCGTAAATGTGAGCGCCGACGTGGCCATGACTTCAACAAATTTTCGGCGGCTGACTGTGGAACTTTTTTCGGGAGTGTTGGCGGCATTTTCTATATGCATGCCTGAGGAATTGAACGAATTGTCCATTTCATTTTTCATATAGCTTCTTTTATATTTACAAGCGGGGTAATAAAAATACTGCATTTTTGAGCGCCGATCGTGTTGGTTAAATAATTAACTTTAAACAATCATGCAACGGCGAAAATTTATTCTGCTTTCTGCTATCGGCGGCACAGCGACCGCTTTTACCGGACTTCAATGCAATAGCCGCCAACCTGTTTTTTACAAAATTTTGGATAAACCCGGAGCATTATCTTATATATGTGATTCGCAGACGATCCGGGAGATCGGATCGGCTTACCGGCTGCAAAAACCTGAAGAAAATGAGGCCCGAAAACTTGAGTCCCTGTTGCTGACGGATTCTGGTGGCCGGTCTGTCTCTTCCAATTCGGATGATCAGTTTGTTCAGACGCTGATTAATAATAAAATAGAACAAGACTTTGAAAAAGCCAATACCGTAGTGGTTAAAGGATGGATACTCGCTGTTACGGAAGCGCGGCAATGCGCCCTCTTTGCTATTCACAATCAATAAATCATCTGGCATGCACGCAGACGGAAGATTTTTAGACAATGATTCGGTCATTGAAGGAGATATCTGTATCGTTGGTGCAGGTGCAGCGGGTATCAGCATGGCGCTTGACTGGAACAACACACGGTACAAAGTGATTCTATTGGAAGGTGGCGGTTTTGCATATGATCCCAAAATTCAGGATCTGTATGCAGGTAAAACCACGGGTCAGCCTTACTATCCCCTCATGTCGGCCCGACTGCATTATTTTGGAGGAACAACCGGACATTGGGCAGGATTTTGTTCACCTTTCGATCCCATTGATTTTCAAAAAAGAGACTGGGTAAAATTTAGTGGCTGGCCAATCCTGCGGGCTGATCTGGATCCCTATTATGAAAAGGCACAAAAAAAACTGGAACTGGGTCCCAATGATTATACGATGGCCTTTTGGCAGAAAAGAGATCCGGCACTGATACCGCTCGTCAGGCAGGATTCTGTCATCTGGAATAAAATGTGGCAGTTCAGTCCGCCGACAAGATTTGGTGAAAAGTATAAAAATGAGATTGTGCAATCTCACAATATTCATTTGTACACTTATGCCAATGTTGTGAACATTCTTGCTAATGAAACAGGTTCGGCTGTTCAGGAACTGATTTTCAAAAACTTTTCGGGCAGGCAACAGAGGGTCAGGGCAAAAAAATTTATTCTTGCCTGCTGCGCCATACAGAATGCGAGACTGCTCCTCGCTTCGAATCAGCAGTTTCCCAGGGGGCTGGGCAACGGCCATGATCTGGTCGGCCGTTTTTTTATGGAACATCTGGAAATCAAATCCGCAGAACTCTGGTTGATGAAACCGGACACGCTGAAATTATATTCATTTGTTTTTGGTGTCACGAAGGCCCGGGCTGAATTGGCTATCCATGCTCAAAAACAGGAAGCGTTCGGAATACTCAACGGCACGATTTCTTTGTTACCGTTGGAGATGGCAAAAAAATTAAAACCTGCCATCGAAGCCTGGAACCAGCAGGATCCCAGGATCAGTGCGGATCGTTTTATAGGCGGTATTATCAAGGTCGTGAGAGAAACCACCCTGCCTGTATCAGGCAGCCGGGGTTATCAGATGTTCACAAGGATTGAGCAGGCTCCCAACCCGGATAGCAGGGTGACTCTGGATACAGAGCGGGACGGACTGGATGTTCCGCGTGCTTCCTTACACTGGGAATTGTCTTCCCTGGAAAAAAGAAGCCTTCGAAAAATGTATGAACTGGTGGGCCAGGAAGTTGGCCGCGCCGGAGTGGGCAGGATTAAGTTATTGGATTACCTCACAAATCAGGATGATCAATCATGGCCGTCCTTTACCGGAGGCGGGTGGCATCATATGGGCACCACCCGTATGAGTGAAAATCCAAAACTGGGTGTGGTGGACGCAGATTGTAAAGTGCACGGCATTTCCAATTTATTTGTTGCCGGTTCTTCCTGTTTTGTTACAGCAGGCGCTCCGAATCCTACGCTGACCCTGGTAGCGCTTACCTTAAGACTATCGGATCATATTAAAGGGCTTATGAAAAATAAAGGTTAACCGGGTTTTGTCTGGTGAAAAATGCGAATATGCGTAGTGCATACTAGTAAAATTTACTGTATTTCCCAAGGGAGACCATCTTATTTGCAAAAGATCGGCTAACCCTCCTCGTTATTTCCTTCCATCGGCAGTTTTTCCATGAATCCAGACTAACGGACCTAAATATCAATTAGCAAAGACTTTTTTGCTGGACTAGATTTGATTCATCAACCAAAATTAAAAAATAAAATTTATGAAAAGGAATTTATTATTCATGGCAGCGGCAATGATTGTAAGCCAGGTCCTGCATGCACAGCAGCAAAACAGCGATGGAGAATTTTCCGGCATCAGGATTACGCAGAACGCAGGTCCCGCCAGCAATTCCCTATTCTTTGAAGACAGTACCCATACCGGGGAATATTATTTGCAAAAAAGCAAAAATCAGAAAACGGCAGCATGGATAATGCTCGGCGGAGGCATTGCTTTATCTGTCGTTGGAATCGTGGGTGTGTCAGCAAACTATAATTTGTTTGAAGAAACCAGTACTGAGGATACCTATGCGGCCATCACGCTTATTGGAACCGGCCTCGCATTGGGCAGCATACCACTATTTATTGCTTCAGGCAGAAACCACAGAAAGGCTGCCACCCTCAGCTTCAAAAACCAACGCATTTGCATTCCCCAGCAAAATAGTTTTGTATTCAAATCACAGCCTGCTGTAAGCCTGGTGATTCCATTGTAACTGCCGGCACATTTGCCGGCTATTGGATGTAGCTTTCTACAAGAGATTCCCATTCTTCCTCCAGGCTTATGGCCGGCACCGGGGTATCTGCTTTTGCATACCAATATCGGGCGTTGGATAGATCTCCCTCTTTCCGATGCAGATAAGCATGTATCGCTGAAGCCTGTTTATCGTCTAAGTCCTGGACCAGATCGTGGGCTTTTTCCCAATCGCCTTTCCCTGCAAACCATAATGCTTTTTCATAAACAGATAAGCCGGTTGGCAAATCATCCATGGACAGAGACGAAATAAATCCGGCGATCGTCTTTTTATTCATATACCTAATTTAATGATTTGTACTGTTTCGGGCAAAATTTTCACTGATGTTACCATCGGCCGCCCGGATAATGGAATTTGCATCCTGAATTTAATGCGTTTACTTTTGAATAAGCCAAAGTGAAAATGAATCAGCAAACCTGTACGTTAAGAAATGCGACGCCAGCAGAGTATCCGAGAATCGGTTCATTCATGGCAGAAGTTTATTCTCAACTGGATGGATTCCCAAAAAAAGCTGATCAGCCGGATTACTATGAAATGCTTCTTAATATCGGGGCATTAACTGCAAGACCTGAAACAGAACTTCTGATTGCGGTTTCTATTGATGAACAGATAAAAGGAGCCGTCGTTTATTATGGCGACATGAAGTACTACGGTTCCGGTGGATCGGCTACCCGGGAGTTAAATACTGCGGGATTCAGATTTTTGGCTGTTGACCCGCTAACCCGCAGGCAGGGTATCGGGAAACGGCTTATAGAACAATGCATTCACAAAGCCAGGGAAACCAATAAAAGACAGATGATTATTCATTCTACAAAAGCCATGCAGGCTGCCTGGAATTTATATCAGGATCTGGGCTTTAAACGATCTGAAGATTTGGATTTTATGCAGGGTGAACTTCCTGTATTTGGATTCCGGTTGTTGTTTTAGATGAGCCCCCATATTCCGTCATCCACT
>JBGPBW010000282.1:0-5935 GCA_041481385.1 Puia sp. | reverse complement strand
CCTACAAAGTGAATACCATTTAAGCCAAATGTCTTATCATAAGAAATGGTATTTTCCCAGAGCCAGTCATAACTGTTATATAAGCGTTGCTGATAATAAGCACTTTGAGCTGCACCGCCTGCAGCGCCATACTGGTTGACAATCCGATCGTCTTCCGGCTGATAATAGGTGCCGGAATTGAAACTGGTATTGATACCGGCGAGGGTTTTAATTTTTAAGCCATCGACGATGGTCACTTCCAGTGACGTGTTACCCAGAAAATAGTTGGTGACGTTTGAATATTGATTGGTCTGAATGGCGTACAGGGGATTATAATATTTGGATACGTAGGTATTGATCGGATTGTAAAAACCGTAATTACCTGCTGCATCCTTGATCTGATTGGTCTGGGCATTACCGCCATCCATCGTAGGTATCAGCTGGGCAAGTAAACCCAGGTTCCCCGTTCCGAATGGATTATTCGAGTTCTGATATGCGTATTTAGCGCTGGTGACTGACCTGAGCCATTTCAAGGGTGTGTAGTCCAGGTTCAGGCCCGCTGTAAGTCTTTTGAAATAGGATCCCTGTACGATGCCCTTCTGGTCATAATATCCAACTGAAAAGGCTGACTGAACTTTTTCACTACCACTCCTGATGGCCAGATTGTAATTTTGTGTCAGGCCTTTCTGGTATAACGCATTTTGCCAGTCAACACTGGTGAGTGAATCCGGGTTATGCCAGGGAGCAAAGGATTGATATTTATGTGTTGAATCCGCCGCTTCAACCTGGTTGGAAAGCGTAGCGAACTGTTGCGCATTTAATAAACTATATTCTTTCGGTTTACTTTGAAAGGCCCAATACGCATCGAGAGAAACCGTTGTGGCACCGATCCTCCCTTTCTTGGTGGTTACGATCACCACCCCATTGGCCGCCCGGATACCATAAATAGCAGTAGCCGATGCATCTTTCAGAACATCGATCGAAGCGATATCGTTGGGGTTTATATTATTAATACCACTACCTATCGGATAACCATCAACAACATACAATGGACCATTTCCATAACTGGCTAAACTGCCCACGCCGCGGATCAGCACACTGATATTACCTCCGGGAGACCCATCGTTGCTCACTACCTGAACACCGGAAGCGCGTCCCTGCAGCGCGGATTCCACAGTCGGAACCGGCACGGATTCTATTGTTTTGGCGCTGATGGTGCTGATTGAACCAGTAACATCTTTGCGTTTTACTGTTCCATAACCCACAACCACCACTTCATTCAATGATTTATCATTTCGGTTTTCAATTATGGTGAATTCGGACTTGCTGCCCACTTTCGCTTCGAATGATGTATAACCAATCGAGCTGAATTCCAGGGTAGCACCCTGCGCTGCATTAATGGTAAAAGAACCATCATCCGCAGTTACCGTACCGACCTTGGATCCCTTAACCCGGACGCTAACCCCGGCTACCGCCGTTCCGGAATCCGAGACCACTTTTCCGGTAAATTTTGACTGAGCCATTCCTGAGAAACTGCAAAGAAAAATGAGTAGTCCGGTTATGGGGAATACCCTTAGGGTAATCATTTTAAGAAACTGAAAATTTTTCATCATAAATCGTTATTTGCGGTTAGTTAAAGTAAGCATAGCGTCGAATGATCGCACGTACAGGTTTTCTTCTTTAAATTTTGAATGGTGATAATAGTACAGGTGCAAAAAGCAGGACAGGAGACTGTAATCTTTTTCTGGCATAAGCAATGGTTTAGCAATGATGGTTCATGAAACGGATCCCGAAGCGGAATACACCGGATCATTGAATAATGAAGAAAAGAATATTCCTGTTCTTTATATGATCTATATGCGTCAAATTGTGTTCAAATCGTCTCAATTTGATTTTAGTCAATGTTTTTCAACAAATAAATTCGTATTACTCATTTTATTTTATCTGATTCAATACTATTTTATCAGATGGGGTTATTAATTTGCCTCTAATGGGATCTGTTTTTTGATCCGGCTTTTTTTTGATCTAATTTGTGATGCTAACGATTCGCTGCTTGAGAAAAAAAATAATTGCCATATTATTTTCACTTTCCTGTCTACTCCCGGCACTTCATGCCCAGCAATATTATTTTAAACACTATAGTGTGGAAAGCGGACTGTCCAACAACAGCGTCGGGTGCAGCCTCCTGGACAAAAATGGATTTCTCTGGTTTGGAACAATCAACGGCCTGAACCGATTCGACGGATACAGTTTTAAAATATTCCGTCACGATCCCGAAGATTCCATAAGTATCGGAAGTAATTTTGTTCGTTGTCTGTTTGAAGACCACGATGGCTGCATCTGGGCCGGTACCAACAGGGGTATTTATATATATAATACACATACAGAGAAATTCAGCCGCTTCCCAAAAGCGGATCTTGTAGAGGTTTCCGATATAAAAGAAGATAAACAGGGTAGGTTATGGATGATCTCCAATTCAAACCTCTTTCGTTATGATCAATTATCCCGTGAGATAAGGGGATATAAGTTAGATTCCGTTCCGGGTACCGCTTCTTCCATTGCGATTGCAACCGACGGCACCATCTGGGTCTCCACCAATTCAGCCATGCTGAAAAAATATAAGCCCGCACTGGACAGTTTTGAAACATACAGTATACTTCATGTATCCGGAAAAAAACCCGCACTACGGATTGAAAAGATTTATTCCCTCCGCAATGGCAACCTCCTGATCGGTACCCTTACCCGGGGCGTAAAACTTTTTGACACGGCCAATAAAACGTTCCGGGATATCGTGAGCCTGAATCCTGACAAATCGGATGTCTATACCCGGGATTTCATGCAGATGACGGAAAATGAATACTGGATCGGAACAGAAACCGGCATATATATATATGATACCCGCGACGGAACGATCAAACGCCTGAAAAAAGAATACGACAACCCCTATTCTGTTTCCGACAATGTGATCCTGACTTTTTGTAAGGACCGGGAAGGCGGTTTATGGATCGGCACTTATTTCGGGGGACTGAATTATTACCCCAACCCATTCACAACTTTTCAGAAATATTTTCCGGCTTACAACAGACCCTCCATCAGCGGAAACGCCGTTCATGAAATTTGCAAGGACGACTTGGGGAATTTGTGGGTGGGAACCGAAGACGCCGGCCTGAACAAAATCGATTTACAGAAAAACATATTCACCTCTTACAAACCAACCGGGTCGAATACCAGCATCTCCTATCACAATGTGCACGGCCTGCTCGTAACAGGCGACAGCCTCTGGATCGGAACCTTTATGCACGGCCTCGATATCATGAACATCAGAACCGGAAAAGTAATCCGGCACTACAATGCTGGTCCGTCTGCAGGGGATCTCAAAAATAATTTTATCATCACCCTATACCAGACCCGCAATGGCGATATCCTGGTCGGCACGCAAAACGGAATGTTCAGGTATAACCGGCCTACCGATAATTTTTCACCGGTTCCCCATTTCTCATCGCAGATACAAACCATGTGGGAAGACGAACAGGGCACTTTATGGGCTTGCACAAGAGGCAACGGTGTACTCTATGAAAATCCTTTTACCAAACAAAGCGGTTCTCTATTATATAATCCGCATGACACAAACAGCCTGGGAAACAATTATGTGAACGGGGTTTATGAAGATGGTAAATCCAATTTATGGTTTGCCACGGATGGTGGTTTATGCAAATTTGAAAAAGATAAATTCAGATTCACCCGGTACACAACCAAAAACGGACTGCCCGATAACCTGATACTGCGCATACTGGAAGACGAAAACCACGATTTATTTCTCAGCACGTCCAAGGGACTGGTTTGTTTTAATCCGGGAAATGGAAATATCCGCACCTATACGAAGTCCAATGGACTGCTGAATGATCAGTTCAATTATAATTCTGCGTACAAGGACGTCGACGGCAGAATGTTTTTCGGGAGCGTGAAGGGATTGATCAGTTTCAAACCGGATGAATTCATCAAAAATACAGATATACCACCTGTATATATTACGGGCCTTGAAGTGAACAACCAGGAAATGGGTGCCAACAAAACAGGTGGACTCTTAAAAGAATCCATCATTTATACAAAAAGCATTTCTCTTCCTTACGATCAATCGACCCTCAGTATCGATTTCGCTGCTTTGAGTTATACGGTACCTGAGATGAATGAATACGCTTATAAAATGGTAGGGCTCGATAAAGACTGGACTGTTTTGAAAAAGAACCGTAAAGTATATTATACCAAACTGCCTCCCGGTACTTATCAGTTTAAAGTAAGGGGATCTAACAGCAGCGGCATTTGGAATGCAAAGGAAGCCAGTCTGGAAATATTCATCTCTCCTCCGTTCTGGGCCAGTATCTGGGCTTATATACTGTATGTGGCCTGCACACTGATCCTGGCTTACGTGTTGATTAAGAGTTACCTCAACCGGGTCAATGAAAAACACCGGCGCAAATTTGAGATCCTGGATATGGAAAAGGAAAGAGAAATATATCATTCCAAAATTGAATTTTTCACCAATATCGCCCACGAAATAAGAACACCACTGACCCTGATCAAAATGCCGCTTGATAAAATGATGAAAAAGAAAACCAGCAACGCTGAAATACATTACAATTTAAAGACAATGGAAAAAAATACCAATCGCCTGATCGATCTCACCAATCAGCTACTCGATTTCCGGAATACAGAAATGGATAAATTCAGGCTGAATTTCGTTAAGACCGATATCTCCGACCTGATCAGGGAAACGTACGACAGCTTTCAACTGGCTGCTGAAGAAAAAAACATAGACTGCAAACTGGAACTGCCGGGCATTGCGCTTCAGGCATATGTGGATCCGGAAGCCCTGAAAAAAATACTCAGCAACCTATTTAACAATGCCATTAAATATGCAGGAAGCCGGGTGCTGATCCGGCTGAAAAACTTTAATAGTGAAGACAAATTATTTACGATCGTAATTTGTAACGACGGATTTATTATTCCTTACGATTTCAAAGAAAAAATATTCGAACCCTTTTACCGGATCAAGGAAACGGACCGCCAGCCGGGTAACGGGATTGGCCTTCCTTTATCACGTTCACTGGCAGAATTACATAAGGGCGTACTGGATCTGTCAAAATCTGAAAACGGCATGAATGTATTTGTACTCACTTTACCCATTCAGCAGGAGGATGGTTTTAAAATGCATACCGAGGAACCAGTTGTTCCCACTGAAGTTTTTGTACAAAGCGAAGGGGAGGTCACATATGATTCTTCCAAACCGGAAATACTGCTGGTTGAAGACAATAATGAAATCCTGGAATTTATTTGTAAAGAAATTTCTTCTGAATACCTGGTTCACAAAGCACATAATGGTGCAGAAGCGCTGGAACTGCTTAAGGAAGGAAATATCCAGCTTGTGATCTCTGATATCATGATGCCGGTTATGGACGGGCTGGAATTATGCAAGCGGATGAAAACAAACCTGGAATACAGTCATATCCCGCTTATCCTGCTCACCGCTAAAAATTCCCTGCACGCCCGCATCGAAGGACTCGAGACCGGTGCGGATGCATATATCGAAAAACCATTTGATTTCGATCACCTTTACGCACAGATGTCTAACCTGCTGGTGAACCGGAATAAAATAAAAGATCATTTTGCCAATTCCCCGTTCACGCACATCAAATCCATCGGATATACCAAGGCCGATAAAAATTTCCTCGAAAAACTCAAGCAGGTGATTGATGAAAACCTGACCAATATTGATATTGATGTTGAGCACCTGGCAAAAATCATGAATATGAGCAGGCCTACATTTTACAGAAAAATCAAAGCATTGTCCAACCTGACTCCACGCGAACTGATCCAGATCACCCGCCTGAAAAAAGCGGCCGAACTGCTCTCCGGTGAGAACTACCGGGTATATGAAGTAGCCGGCATGGTGGGTTAT
>JBGPBW010000281.1:0-5962 GCA_041481385.1 Puia sp. | reverse complement strand
CGCACATAATATAACGAGAATGATGGCTATGTTTAAAACAAGAATGGATTCTTCCGTGTATAAAAAGAATCCCCTGATTCAGGACCTTGTCGCAAAACCTGATTCTGCCAACCTCGAAGCTTTTAAAATAAAATACCGTGCTTATGATAAGGGTGTTATTGCTTTTAACAGATACACCAATTTACTCAGGGGTATAAAAAGACCAGAAGAAATTGCCCTGCTCAAAAAATCCATTTGGATATCCGCTGTTGCGCACACAACCTGCATGCAGGCGGTCAATCCAAAAATGTCTGAGCGGGAACTGGAAGGCATTATGCTCTACGTGCATAAAAAATATGGAGCAGAAGACGAAGGGTATCCGCCCATCGTCGGGGCAGGTGCCAATGGTTGTATTCTGCACTATGAGGAGAATAGTGCAATGGAAGTAAAAAATCAACTGGTGCTGATGGATGTGGGCGCTGAATACCACGGTTATTCTGCAGATGTGACGCGCACTTTCCCGGCAAACGGAAAATTTACCGAGGAACAAAAAGCGATCTACCAGTTGGTCTATGACGCGCAGGAAGCGGCATTTTCAATTTGCAGGTCCGGAACTTCTTTTGATTCCCTGGAAAACCGGACTACCCAGGTCCTCGCCGCAGGCATGATCAGACTGGGACTGATCAAAGATGCCAAAGATGTAAAAAAATATTTTCCGCATGGCATGACGCATCATCTGGGGCTTGATACTCATGACAAAGGGGACTACGGAAAACTGGAAGAGAATATGGTGATTACGGTTGAACCGGGCATTTATATTCCTGCAGGGAGTCCCGTTGATAAAAAATGGTGGAATATCGGTGTGCGGATCGAAGATGATGTGCTGATCGGAAAAGATGGTTACACACTGCTGAGTGTCGATGCCCCCCGCAAATGGCAGGAAGTAGAGAAAACAGTCGCTCAGAAAAGTATGTTCGATTCCATGAAGTTTCCGGAGATGAAATAGGGAGGGAGGAGATTAACTTCGTTGATCTCTGGTGGGGGAGGCTAACACAAAAAACCCTCGCGCCTTCGGCGCTCAGGCTTTCGCATTCACTCACTCGCTCAAGCAAGCTTGGCTCGTTCGTGAACGCAAAAACCCCCAGCTTACGCTGAGGGTTTTTTGTGTGCGGAAGAGGAGATTCGAACTCCCACGCCAGTTACGGCGCTACCACCTCAAAGTAGTGCGTCTACCAGTTTCGCCACCTCCGCAGTCCAAACTTTAAAATGGACTGCAAAAATAGCTTTTTCGGGCTATATATCCCAGTCCGGCCCTGGATTTTCACGGTATATAATACCCTCAGACTCAGTTCTTATAAATCCTGCCTCCTTTAATGACCAGGTACACGGTTTTGATATTTTGAATGTTGTCCAGCGGATTATTATCCAGCACCAGCAGGTCAGCTGTTTTTTTTATTTCAATCGATCCCGTTTTGTCTCCGATCCCGATCGCATCTGCTCCGTTTTGCGTAGCAGCAATCAACGCATCGATGGGTAAAAAACCGGCGTCATTCACCAACAACACCATTTCGTTCTGTACAAATCCTTCCTGGTCATCATCGGTACCTGCACAAATTTTTACACCATCTTTGTAAGCCCGGGCCGTCATCGTTTTTGATATTTCATATAAATATTGGTTACGGGGTTCTTCCCTTCCCCATTTTTTGTAGGTAGCCAATGTGGCATCCAGAATGGTATGGTGTTCGCGCATCAGTGCAAATAATAGGTGATTATCCGGAACAGAATCCGTCCAGAATTCATCAGGCAGATCTGGTTTTTTCCATGAAGCCGGAACAGTATCCATCAATTCATTCACCAGCATTTTTGCATGAGAAATAGAATTGACACCGGCTTTTACCAAATCAGAAGGTCTGGCCGGCGAGAGCCAGGCATGCGCCCAGACCATCATATGCTGCTTTTTTGATTCTGCAACGATTTTAGCGACCAACAGTCCCGAAAAATCGGCATATAATTTAATTCCCGACGCGCCCGTTCCTTTCGCTTCAGCAATGGCAAGCACCAGGTTCGTGGAATCGGTGATCGCCCGCATATAAGACATTTGTCCCGCCACGCCACCCCTTGTGCTGACCACGGTTCTCGGATCATTGAAAAATGCAGGGCCTGCCATAAGCGCTGAATAATAAATATCGGGTGAAATAATATCGCCAACCCGTGCATCCCTGGATATTCCTGACAAGGTTCTGGCATCACCAGCCATATCACGCACTGAGGTAACGCCAGTGAATAACATTTTTTGAAGTGTCTTTAAGGTGGAAGCCCGGCTGTCTGTTTCGGATGGATCTGTTGCGAAATGAACATGCGTGTCGATTAATCCGGGTACCAGGAATTTTCTATTCATATTGAATACGACAACTGAATCGGGCAACGGTATTTTGCCATCCGGAAATATCCGTTCTATGATATTTTCCCTGATCAGTACAGTCTGACCTTCGAGCGGAAATTTATGATTGACATCGATGATGGTGATGTGTGTAAGTGCATACGCTGGTAAGTGAACCTGGGAAAATCCAGGATCTGCCTGAAGGCAGGTTAAGTACAAAAGGAGAACATATCGCATCAAGATTTATTTGTCATTATCGGTCAACGGTCAACGGTCAACGATCAACCCTGCCTGCCGGCAGGCAGGCGTCAACCATCAACGCCGCTCAGACCTTCGGAAGAATGATTCTAAAGGTAGTCCCCTTACCCGGTTCAGAATTCTTCACAAATAATTCTCCCTTATGATAGCTTTCCATTATGCGCTTGGACAGGGTAAGACCTAATCCCCAGCCCCTCTTTTTTGTAGTAAATCCCGGATCAAAAACCCTCCGGATATTGGCTGCGGAAATGCCCTTGCCGGAATCCTGCACATCAATCACCACTTTCTGTTGTTCATCCCTGATCTGGACATCAATATTTCCCCTGCCTTCCATCGCATCCAGCGCATTCTTTAATAAATTTTCAATCACCCAGTCAAACAAAGGGGGAGAAATCTTCGCTTCCACCTGGTCATGACCATTGGTTTCAAATTTAAATTGCACTTTGGATGTGGTGCGCCGCCGCATATAGTCCATCATCTGCCGGATCTGAAAAACCAGATCTGATTTTTCCAGGTTTGGAATGCTGCCGATTTTACTGAACCGGTCTGAAACCAGTTTCAGCCTGTCCACATCTTTCTGCAATTCAGAAAGTGTATCTGAAGACACATCCTGTTCCTTCAGCATTTCAATCCAGCCCTGCAGGGAGGAGAGCGGTGTACCGAGCTGATGCGCCGTTTCCTTGGCCATGCCTGCCCATACCTGGTTCTGCGTTGCGCGGTTTTGGGAACTGATGGAATAGATAATAAAAAAAATCAATACTGCTACAAGCAATAATTGAATGAGTGGAAAATATCGCACCTGGTCCAGCAATGCAGTATGTCCATAATAATAACGGTTAGCCGTATACGGAGAATCGCTCCATTTAATTTCCAGCGGCTGATTCTGTGAGCTGAATATCTTCAATTGTTTGGACAGGTAAGCGGGATCGCGTTGGATATTCAGCGAGTCCAGGTTGAAATAATTCGTGATGCTGTCGCTCTCATTGGTTTCGATGATCGGGATGGAATGTTGTTCGTTCCGGATGAGATTGGGCAGGGTCAGATCAGGATTTAATATCGCTTTGCTTGCTGCCAGCCATTGTTCAATTTTCTGCTGTTCTTCCCTTCGTATTTTTTCTGCGAGGTATTGTGAATAAAAAATAGTGCCGCAAATAATCGCGATCCCCAATAGGGCGAGCAGCCAGCGCCAGTTAAACCGGAATCCGATCATGCCGCTAATGTAGGCAAAGGACGTGAATTCATATTTCACTAAATCTTTACAGGCCAATGCCTTACTTTTGGCGCTCCTTTTTGAGTTCCTAAGATTAATCGTTTGACTAAAGTATCAGTTGTTATCATCAATTATAACGGGAGAAAATACCTGGAACAGTTCCTGCCTTCCATCCTGGCCGGGACTTATGCTGATATGGAACTCATCGTCGCGGACAATGCATCTACTGACGACTCCCTGGTTTTTCTGCGGAACCAATATCCATCCGTCAGGATCATAGAGTTGAAACGTAACCATGGTTATGCCGGAGGATATAATGAGGCCTTGAAAGAAGTGAAGTCGGATTATTTTGTACTGCTGAATTCTGACGTCGAAGTGACGCCGGGATGGCTTGAGCCGATGGTCGCACTCATGGACGGCGACAAGACGATCGGCGCCTGCCAGCCCAAGATTCTCAGTTATCATAACAAAGAACAGTTTGAATACGCCGGTGCTGCCGGAGGCTGGCTGGATTGCCTGGGATACCCCTTTGCCCGGGGACGCATTTTCGATATCTGCGAAACCGACCTGGGACAGTACGACGATGTACAGAAAATCTTCTGGGCCAGCGGGGCTGCACTTTTTGTGCGCTCAGAATTGTTTCACCAGGTGAATGGACTGGATACCTATTTCTTTGCGCATATGGAGGAGATCGATTTCTGCTGGCGCCTGCAATTGCTGGGGTACAGCATTTATGTCTGCCCGTCAGCGGTTGTCTATCATATAGGCGGGGGCACGTTACCGAAAGGAAATGAACGGAAAGTGTTCCTGAATTTCAGGAATAATATGATCATGCTGGCCAAGAACCTGCCCAAACGCCAGTCATTCTGGAAGATTCCCCTGCGCATACTGATGGATTTTATTTCAGCCTTTAAATCTTTGTTTGCCGGTCAGTTTGTCTACTTTCTGGCAGTCGGTGAAGCGCATCTGGCTTTTTTCAAATGGCTTTTTTTCATGCAGAAAAAAAGTGTTTTTCCCAGTTGTCGCAAGGCCCGTCTCTCCGGATGGTACCGAAATTCCGTGGCCTGGAAGCATTTTGTGGAAGGCAGGGAAAGATTTGATGAAATTGTGGACACTAAAAGCTGATTTTTTACCGGATTCTGCTATTTTTGCGCGGTAAATAACTGATTCTTATGCACGAAGAAGTAGAAGAACACAAGGACCCCAAGTTGAAAGACATTGCCTACAATTGGGTGGATTCTTCGGTTTTTTTGTTTTACCTCGAAGTGTTTTGCATAATCGCCCTGCTGCTGGGCGGATGTTATGGGTTATACACCCACCGGTACAAGGGCAAACCCCAGGTGGAAGTGCCGGCCAATACGCAGTATACGCCTGAGTACAAATAGGTTAAAAAATTTCAGCGGGAGGCCCGGAATTTGTATTTTTGCTGCCCCCAATAGTTCTTACGATAGATTGATCAGCGGAAGTAGCTCATTTGGTAGAGCACGACCTTGCCAAGGTCGGGGTGGCCGGTTCGAGCCCGGTCTTCCGCTCTCATCCACCTCCCGCGAGACGCGGGACCGCTTTAGCGGGCGAAGGTGGATCTCCTTCCCCCGCTAAACGTCGGGGGAATTTTTTTGGAAGCATACCCTGGTGGCGGAACAGGTAGACGCGCAGGACTTAAAATCCTGTCTGCAGAAATGCGGGTACGGGTTCGATTCCCGTCTGGGGTACTTTGCCGGATTTTGGTCCGGCTTTTTTTTGTCTAAAATACTGATTCCCTTTTATGGGCTGAAAATTGATTGTCAGTTTCTTTTCTATATCTGGCAAAAGCAAATTTGTTTAAAACTTTGGCAGGTGTATTATCGCCCTTTTCAGTACTTGAAAAGGAAGTAGGTAAACTAAGATTTAAAATTGACAGGCGTTGCAAAGCTGCTATCACCGATTTCGTCATGACAAAGGAAAACCCGGACGGAAGCAAATACAAGGCAATGATTACTGATCCTAAAACTAAAGTACGATCACAGTCTGTTGGTCATCTGTCCCCTTCTCTTGCCTCGGCCTCGTCGGCTCGCTTCTCGGCCTGACGGGCGGTCCGTTCGATGTCGGTGTTGCGGCCCTCTTCGTGTGTGAGCCGCTCGCCGTAGCTTTGGATG
>JBGPBW010000280.1:0-6012 GCA_041481385.1 Puia sp. | reverse complement strand
TTCGGTAATATTATTTCTTACATGCAAACTTTCATGATGTGAAACAGAATTGCTGCATACACCGTTCTTTACGGCCTTATTTTTTTTTTTTGCCAGGACTGCCTGGTCGATCGCTTCATCCAGGTTGTGCACTCCAAAATCCAGGTATTTTGTTTCAAGCCTTTTTTGAATCCGCCACCATTCCACTTCAGCGATCAGGGCAACACCTTCATTCATGGTTATTGCGAGAGGTTGTGCACCACCCATGCCACCCAAACCGGCTGTAACATTCAATGTGCCGAGCAGTGAGCCGTTAAAATGTTTATCAGCTGCTGCAGCATAGGTTTCATAAGTGCCTTGCACAATTCCCTGCGATCCGATATAGATCCAGGATCCTGCAGTCATTTGTCCGTACATCATCAATCCTTTTTTCTCCAGCTCGTCGAAATGTTCCCAGGTCGCCCATTTGGGAACGAGCTGAGAATTCGAAATGAGTACACGCGGTGCGTCTTTATGTGTTTTCATCCGTGCCACGGGTTTCCCGCTTTGCACCAGCAGGGTTTCATCATTTTCCAGCACTTTCAATATGGCCAGTATGTCATCAAGTGCCTGAAAATTCCTTGCTGCTTTCCCCCGTCCTCCGTATACAATGAGTTCTTCAGGACGCTCAGCCACTTCGGGATCGAGATTATTCAAAAGCATACGCAATGCCGCTTCCTGGACCCATCCCTTACAGGTCAATGTATTACCTGTGGGCGTTTTATATTTAACGGGATCGTATTTCAATAAAGTTTTTTGCATAACCCTAGTTTAAAGAAAAATCTTCAAAATTTTTATTGAGATCAATTCCCTGACCGGCTGCGAAAAGATTGGTTTCACGGATTAGGCTGAATGATTCGAGCATGGTTTTTATTTTACGGATATCTTCTGCAAAAATTCTGTCTTCGCGTGCAAAACTAACCTGGCTGCGAACGAATTCATGGGCATGTTCAAGTATGGAGCCACTGCGCAGCGGGCGACGAAATTCTATGGCCTGACAGGCAGTCATCAATTCAATGGCCAGGATATATTCCAGGTTTTCCAGGACCATCTCCAGTTTACGGCCACTGATACTTCCCATACTCACATGATCTTCCTGACCGAGGGAAGTGGGTATACTGTCTGCACTCGCAGGAAAACACAGGGTCTTATTTTCAGTGACCAGTGCTGCCGTTGTGTATTGGGGAATCATGAAACCACTATTCAGTCCAACGTCTTTCATGAGCAAAAGCGGCAGACCCCATTTACCTTCCAGGAGCAGGTAGCAACGACGGTCGGAAATATTTCCGGCTTCAGAAGCTGCGATGGTGGCATAGTCCAGGGGAATCGCCAGTGGCTGCCCGTGAAAATTACCGCCACTGATGGTATCGTCAGGAGAAAAAATCAATGGGTTATCCGTGACTGCATTCAATTCGATATGTGTGAGCTCGTTGAGATGCAGCCAGGCATTCCGGCTTGCCCCGTGAACCTGCGGCATACAGCGGAGTGAATACGGATCCTGTACCCGGCCGCAGTCTACATGACTTTGCATAATTTCCGAACCTGTGAGTAAAAATCGCAGGCGCTGAGCCACGAGCTGGTTTCCACGGTAAGGGCGGAGTTTGTGTAAACGTTCATCGAAAGGCGATTTGGTTCCGGTAAGTGCTTCCAGGCTCATCGCGCCGATCAGATCGGCCGCTTCAAGACAGAAATGCATGCGCTGTAGGTTGGCAACGGCATACGCCAGAATAAACTGTGTACCGTTGATCAGGGCGAGACCTTCCTTGGGTCCCAACCGCAGGGGTTGGAGTCCGTGCTCTTCCAGTACGGATGTACTGGGTTTGATTTTACCCTTATCCCATACTTCACCCAAACCCACCAGCGGGAGGAAGAGATGCGCCAAAGGTGCCAGATCGCCTGAGGCACCAACAGATCCTTTTTCAGGAACTACGGGACTAATGTTCTGGTCGATAAACCAGCAAATGCGATGCAGTGTTTCTGGCTGAATGCCGGAATAACCCTGAGCTAATGAATGCACTTTGGTTATCATCATGAGTTTGGACAAAAATGGACTGATGGACTTGCCCACACCCACGCTGTGACTTTGCAGGATCTTATGTTGCAGTGTCTGGGTATCCTCTGCCGATATTTTTGTATTCGCTAAAACCCCGAAACCGGTATTGATACCATAAACGGTTTTATCATGTGCTACGATTTCACGAACATGGTCCCGGCTTTTAATGATGCGGCTCATGGATATTTCAGGAATCTTCCCGGTCAAACTGCCCGCTGCCAGGGCAAGGGCAATACCGGGTGTTAGCGTAGACGAACCGTATTGAAATTGATCGGGCATAGGGAACTGTTCAATCATTTGTTAATGGATATATTTGCGGGCGCCCGGAATGAGGACCCATTAATGACCATGCATAATATCACGAAAATAAAACTCTTTAGGATAGTTTTGAGAATTACCTACCTGCCCTCATTGATTTTCCTGTATCCAATTGTAATATTTAAGAAAAAACAAAAAGGGAATTTATTCTTTTTCTTTGACCGTTATTCTCTTGGAGGGGCACAGAGAGTTCATTTGGATATTCTGAAATCGGTTGAATCCACTGAAAAACTGGTGTTTTTCACAAGAAAATCCAGTGATGATACCTTCAAACGGGAATTCGAAAATATCAAATGTACTTCTCTTCATTTCGTTGAAAAATATTGCGAACCTTTTTTAATACGGATATTTTCAGTTCATTATTTTGTTTTTTACATTAACCGGCATCCTAATGCCAGGGTCTTAAGCTCAAATAGCACATTCTTCTATGATATGCTTCCATTCATCCGTAAAGAAGTTGTTACAATAGAGCTTTTACACAATTTTAGTTTTGGAAAAAACGGGATGGAATTTTTTGGGTTGATGAATAGTGCAAATCTTACATGGAGACTCACCATTGACGAAGCCACCAGGGGAAATATCATCAATCAATACAGGGAATATCGTGTACCTGATCTTTTCGACAAAAGAATAAAAACCATTGAATTTGGAGTTGATATTCCGGATCAGATTCCGGAAAAATCCATACCTCCTTTAAAAGTATTTTATGCAGGCCGGGGAGGCCCGCAAAAGCGAATCCCGTTAATGAACAGTATTGCGCTCCACTTCATCAGGCTCAATAAGCAGGTCAGATTCTATTTTGCCGGAACCATTGACAATGAATTAACGGAGGAGGTAAAACAAAATTCAATATGTTTTGGCGCTGTTTCAGATAAAATTATTTTGAATCAGATTTTTTCTGAAGGACATGTGTTAATCATGACTTCTGCTTATGAAGGATTTCCAGTCCTGGTCAAAGAGGCTATGGCTCACGGCTGTGTGCCTGTGGTTACTGCTCTTCCGGGAATAATGACCCATCTGACTAACGGGCAAAATGCTTTACTAATAAAATCGGTTGACGATGAGGCAAAAGTTATTGAAGAAGGAATTCAAATGATCAGTTTATTGTTGGAAAAAAAACAGGTATTGGAAAAAATCTCCAATACCTGTTATCAATATGCGAGAGAACACTTTGATAAAAAATATTTTTATCAGGCCTATGCTGAATTACTAAGTTAAATAGGCTTCTTCATTCAACTAGTTTGTTTTATATATTACAACCAATTTAGGATGTTTTGTTGCATCCGGATAATAACTGGAGCAGAAAATCCTGGAAGTATAATTGACTTCATTCTGCAACTTTATTAAAAATCCATAATTATTATTTTGAACCATATCAATAATATTTGCCTTTACGTCGATGGACAAATCAAGAAATGATAAGTTGGTAGATGGAATTAGTACCTGATTGGTGACAGTTGTTGACGGTTGGCTGTTCCAATGAACATTTGCGGCTACCCAACTTTGGTTAATTTCCTGGAGAAGCATTGTATTGTCTGCGCCGAAGTTAGCATCCACCAGGTTACCATTGCTGGGAGTGTGACTGGAATATAAACTCAGCGTAGCACTTACTATTGTAGCAGTTTTGGGTATTGAACTTAAATCGAAGGCAAAAGCCGCCCTTACGAATACATTTTCACCATTAGACGTCCAGGCATCCGCACTTATTTCTGGAGATCCCGGCCAGGACTCGTCCAAATTGGGATTTCCCCAGATATGAACTTCTTTATCATTATGACTCGGCTGTAGTGAAAGCGTGTCAGCACCAGGATTTGGATACACCCGAACAGAAACAGTATCAATGCCGGTGGCGCCGCTGTTATCCACAACCATCAATTGAAAGTGATACAAACCCGATTGATTGAATTGAACCTGGGTTGTAGCAGCACCGGGATTTTGAATCCTTGTATCAGCCGGACCTGAAACCTGGCTCCATAAATATGCTGAAATCACACCATCAGAATCTGTTCCACTTCCGATTAAATATACCGTATCAATGGGTAACTTTAATTCATGGTGTAAACCCGCGTGTGCCAAGGGTACTTTGTTATCTATATCCGGAGCATCCACATCTGGAGGAGGGGGAGGATCATTATCCTTGGTACATGATGAAAAACCTAAAATCAACATCGAGATGACAATTAAGCCAGGTTTTAAAAACTTGAACATGGTAAGGGGTTTTTACGAAGATATACTTATTAGCTAGCGAGGCAAATAGGTGTTTACCCTTATTTTGTCCTTGCAAACGACAAATAATGAGCGAACAACATCAATTTGGAAAAAATTCCAATTTTGAGAAAAGAAGCAGGAATTCTTTTTTGAAACCGTATCATGGATGAGATAGCTTCCGGAACAGTGCCCCGGTAACCATTTTCCGCGATTTCTTTTTCATCCCGGATCTGCATATTCCGGATAAAGCGCCACCAGGAATCGTATACCACCAGATCTTTCAGGCTTTCAGGATTCAGTTTTTCGGCCAATAAAAATCTTTCAGGTATTTCAATTTTGCGATTGCCAAAACTGGATCGCGTAACCTGCGATTCGCTGACTCCTATTTGCACCAGGTTTTCATCAATGTAAAAGACAGAAGGATGGATAGTCAGGTAGCGAATATAAAAATCAATATCCACAAGCCATTGCATGCGATTGTCAAACTGAACCGACAAATCTCTCCTGAAAATTACCACGCTCGGCGGCCCCACGCGGTTGGCAGCGAGCAATTTTTGGGGGTTCTGCTTCAAAGCAGTCAACTGACGGTCTGAAATATATACCGGCTCTGTCCGGCCATCAGGAAACACATTGGAATAGGCTGAAAAATAAAACGCATGTTTACCCTGTTGTATGAATCCGGCAAAATTTCCCAGACTTGATGGCCCGCTGAACCAGTCGTCGTCATGCATGATTTTTATCCAGTCGTATTTCGCCTTACGCATGCCCTCATTCCAGTTTTCGGGTGTTCCCAGGGTCACCTGATTTTTATAATATCTGATTTTGGGTCTAAGGGGGTGCTGCTCAGCCAGTTCCTTCACCTCAGAACCCGGACTGTCGTCAGTGATCACCACCTCAAAATGCGGGTAGATCTGTATAATAATGGAATCGAGCAGACGCTTCAGGTATTCTGTTCTCCCGAAGGCGGGTATGCAGATCGATATGAAAAGTGCTTCACCCATGCAGCAAAAATAGGCTCCTGTGGATAATTCTTCCTGATATTAATAATCCGTTATCAAAATATAGCACGAAAATTGATCGTAAAAGAAGAACCATTCACCATGATTATTCAATTCAACCGGAACATTCAGTTTTCCAAGCTGATCAAAGCAGAAGGCCGTCTAAGGGAATTTAATTTTAGAAAGGTGAACGGGCTTCACGAAGAACTTTTTACAGTAGATGTAAGTGATGATCGCGGAAACCGCATTATGTTCAAAATGCGGAAAGAAGGAAATGAATGGCTGATCATCACGGACCAACCCATTCCCGACTGGGTAAAAAACAGTTGTTCGCGTTTCAATGAGGCTATTGAAGAAGAGCTTCGTATTTCCTGATTGCAGACTTTCACTTATATTTACTACGGCAATTTCTGATAT
>JBGPBW010000279.1:0-6045 GCA_041481385.1 Puia sp. | reverse complement strand
AGCGAATCTGTCCAGCCATCCCACCTGGTCATGCACCAATAATTTTTTTTCTTCACCCACCTGCAGGGAGCCGTCCAGCAGGTATAGAAATGTTGTATAAGAGGCCGGCAGATTCAATACGGTGGATGCATTCGCCCGCATGCGGATATCTGCAATGATCACTGGAGTATAATTTTTCACCGGGGACAATATGCCGGCCAGGGAACCACTGTATACATGAATGTCCACTCCGTCGCTTGATGTTTTCGGTACATGATTCCATGTAATATCCTGCACGCGTGGTTTCGTCCACCTGTCCTTTTTGGGAAGGGTCAGCCACAATTGCAAAAGGTGCATCTTCATTTTTTTTGAAATGGTTTCGGTATGAACAATTCCACTTCCCGCTGTCATCATCTGCAGATCACCGGCCCGAATTTTATGAAACTCATCACCTATTTCCCCTTCCAGCATCAGGGTGACGGTTTCAAAACCGGCATGCGGATGCGGGCCGCCCACCGGTTTATCATCTTTTTTATCCAGCATATCATCCATCAGCAGGATGAAAGGATCTGTATCCACGAAATCGCCCTGGATAACCGGGCGGGCCAGATGGCCCGCGCCAAGAAATCCCGGATCTGTGTCAGGTGTATATATCCTGACCAACTTTCTTTTAACTGACATATTCTTTTACCTCTTCTTTTTTATTTACTGCCTGTTTTACCAACTGAATTTCACTGTGAATTTTCACCTCATCACCCAGCATCGCACCGCCTGCCTCCAACAGTCCGAAGTTAATGCCCCAGTCGCTTCTTTTGATTTTACCGGTTACGGTAAATCCCGCTCTTTCTCCACCCCATGGGTCTTTGGTTGTTCCGCTGTATTCCACGTTCAGCTGTACCGGGCGACTGATATTTTTCAGGGTCAGGTTGCCATATACATGGAAGTTCTCACGGTCAATCTTTTCTATCCGGCTGGATTCAAATACCATCTCCGGGTGTTTGTCTGTCTCGAAAAAATCAGAGTTCCTTAAATGCGCATCCCTTTGCTCGTTATTCGTATGAATGGAATTCATATCCGCCTTCAGTTGGATTTTTGCGGTGCTGAAGTCTTCATCTTTAGTTTCCCCTACAATCTGAAAACTATTGAAGAATCCGGATACATTGCTGATCATCAAATGCTTGATCTTAAATCCCAGTTCACTATGTGTCGGATCGAGGATCCATTTTGTGTTTGCCATATGATTATTTTTTTTGTACCCCAAAATTAGAGTACATTTGCTATACAAAGTATAGTACTATACTTTAGTATAGTCAATCACCGGATGGTTAACCCCGGATACCATGAAAAAAACAACAGAAAAAGAACATTCGGCCTGCACCGGTATTTTGAAGCCGGTCAGAGATTCCCTGGATATCCTGAGCGGCAAGTGGAAGCTGCCCATCATCATCGCCCTGACATTCGGAGAAAAACGTTTCACCGAGATAACGCAGGAAGTGCAGGGGATAACAGACCGGATGCTGTCAAAAGAATTGCGCGACCTCGAACTGAACGGATTGGTCAGGCGGAATATCCAGGACAGCTACCCGGTGAAGGTTACTTACGCATTAACTGAACACAGCAAAACACTAAGGCCGGTAATCAATTCCCTGAAGAATTGGGGCATTATGCACAAGGAAAAATTAAAACAGGAATGCAGGGAATTTAAATCTGCCGGAAAGAAAACACGAAGTCCGGTAGCCTAGCTCCTAAATCGGGCGCCGAAAATATGGCAGTGCCTATTGATAACCGGCTTCTTTAACCTGTATGGTTTCTGCACTGAAATATCCCAGGGCGTTGTTGGAAATATTACTCACCGGATTGGCGGGCGTGACAGATTGGGAGTTATTGCCTTTGGCCTGACCCAGCGTGTTGAAATATTGCCATACCGGATTATCAACGCAATGCATTTCAACCCTGACCTTATCTCCCGGATTGATGGTGCTGTCGTTAAAAAGCTGCAGGCGGACGTACTTTCCGTCCGACAGCCGGTCGCTGAAGTCGAAGGTGCGGTCCACCTGCTGGTCATTCACGTATTCAATATATGTATAATAATTGGCGATTCCGGCCGGATCCTGGAAATTGGCCACCGCATTTGTGCGGGTATTTCCGAAAATCGAAGAACTGTAAAAACTAACAGAATCAAGTGTAACCGGTAAGGGCATGGTCGATGAAGCCGTATAGATTTGGCCATTGGATGAAACGAATAACTGGTATTGATGACCCGGTACTCCCTGCGCCAGATTTTTAGTTGTATAGGTTCCGGGTATACTCTCCATCAGGGAATCGGTATAACCAGCTGTAACATCTGTAATCTGCACAACAGCACCCGTAACGGGAGGAAAAAAATTCGGGTCACTAAAATTGACGGTTTGCGTCAGCTTCACCTGGTAGGGCCCCGACCCATCATTGACGTTTCCCTCGATCACGATATTCGGACTGGCACTGTTCAGGTTCACGTTGATCACTTTCGTGCAGGAAACCAGCAGCATTAGTGAAAAAAGAAAATGATATCGTATGATGTTCTTCATCCTCAGAATTTAAAGTTGTAAGTAACTGAAGGAACCCAGCGGAATAAAGAGGTTTGCAAAGCCTGTGTTTTCGTCGGATCATCCGGATTATCGCGGAATGTAATGGCGTATGCATTTTCCCTGCCGTATACATTATACAATGAAAAAACCCAGCTGCTCTGCCATTTTTTATGTTTCTTCCCTTCCAGGGTGGCTGCAAAATCCAAACGATTATAGTCAGGCATACGGTAGGCATTTCTCTCGGTATAGTAAAAAGTAGTTTCTCCATTCACGGCATATTTCCCACTCGGAAATGTGGCAGGTGTTCCGGTATTATAAACAAAGTTGGCTGAGAGCGTCCATTTTTTACTGAGCTGATACACGCCTACCAGCGCGAGATTATTTGGCTGGTCCTGTTTGGCCGGATACCAGTCGTTCTGATTAATACCGTTGATTTGTATTTCTGTTTTTGACAGGGTATAACTGACCCATCCGGTGAACCGGCCCGTTTTCTTTTTCAGAAATAGTTCCAGGCCATAGGCCCTTCCCCTGCCGAATAATAATTGAGATTCGACATTGGCGTTGGCCCGGAGCTGGGCGCCGTTCTTATAGTCAATCTGGTTCTGCATGGTCTTAAAATATACTTCGGCTGAAAATTCATAATTGTTGTCCTGAAAATTTCGGTAATAACCCAACGATACCTGGTCTGCGATTTCAGGCTGCACATTGGGACTGCTGGGTATCCAGAGATCAGTTGGGTTGGAGGTGGCTGAATTAGACAGCAGATGAAGATTTTGCACATTCCTTGTATAGGAGGCTTTTACAGAATTATTCTCCGACATTTGAAAACTCACTGAAAAGCGGGGTTCGATATTGAAATAACTGCTGACCACCTGTCCGTCGCCATAAGTTTTGGTTTGTGTGATATCCCCTGCGCTGTCGTAAGTATTAAAAGTTCCCGGACCCGTTACGATAAAAGAAGAAAAACGTAACCCGTAATTGAAACGTATTTTGTCGGAAGCCGCATATTCATGTCCGATATAGGCTGCGTTTTCAAAGGAATAATTTTTCTGTATGGTGAGTAGATTGAAGCTGGAACCGGGTGAAGCGTTGATGACCGCAGGACTGATGGCATGATGGGTTACCTGGAATCCGAAATTGATTTTATTGTTGCTATTCACATAATACTGAAAATCCTGTTTCAGGGAAGCATCCTCGATCTTGGATTGTATGAGCAGGTCGTTCCCGTTGCTTTTGATGCTGATATTATAATTATAGTTGCTGTAGATGAGGGAGGTATTAGAAAAGAGGCGGCTGTTGAAGATATGGTTCCAGCGGGCGGTCGCGGTGCTGTTTCCGTAATCGATACCGAATTGCCCGTTGATGCCGAATACATCTTTTCCAAAGTAACCGGAGAGGTATACACGGTTATTCTGATTGAAAGTATAATTAGCTTTCAGATTCAGATCATAGAAATACAAACTGTTCCTATTAACGGTAGAATCGCGGGAGAGCTTGAGAAATACATCTGCATAAGTTCTTCTGCCGCTTACGATAAAAGAACCCCTGTCCTTTACGATGGGTCCTTCCACTGTGAGACGGGAAGCGATCAGGCCCAGTCCGCCGCTCACGTGATAATCTTTATTATTCCCATCGTTCATCTTGATGTCAACCACAGAAGAAAGACGGCCACCGTATTCAGCCGGCATTGCACCCTTGTACAGCGTCAGGTCTTTAATCGCATCAGAATTAAAGGCCGAAAAGAAACCCAGCAGATGCGAAGGATTATACACTGTGGCTTCATCGAGCAGGATAAGATTTTGATCTGAGGCACCGCCGCGAACATAAAAGCCGCTGTTACCCTCTCCTGCTGCTTTCACACCCGGCAGGAGCTGAATAGTTTTCAGCACATCTTTTTCACCGAATATAACCGGCACATTCTTTATATCACTGACGGATAATTTCTGCACGCCGGTTAGTGGCCGGATTACATTTTCGTTTCGCTTTTTTGAACTGACAACCACGGTTTCCAGTTCAGTCTCCTTTTGAACCATCTCCACGGCCACCGTCCTGTTCCCGTCCAAAACAATTTGTAATGTATCCTGACGATATCCGGAGAAACTGGTGATCAGGGTATAATGACCTTCCGGGGCGGATATGGAATAAAATCCATAACTGTTGCTGATGGTTCCGTTTTTCGGCAATTCCATTAAATAGATGGTGGCACCAATTAAAACTTCACCTGATTTTTTTTCCTTTATCGTGCCGCTGATGGTGTAGCGTGTTTGTGCCCGGGCAGAAAGGATGGATAGAGCACATAACAACAGTAAGGGTACGGTCAAAACTCTAGGCATCAAAAACAGTTAAATTTATGGTGGGTTTACGGGTAGAACCCATTGAGATCCAAACTTATAACCTTTAACCCGGGGCTCTGCACCGGAGAAAAAAATTGTAATAAAATTAACTTGGATCCTTCCGGTCCCTTAAGTGAGACTATTCCACACCTTTAACGAGGGTTGGTAAAATATATATTGATTTGGACGCGGTGATAAATAAAATGCGTTTGTTTTTTCCGCCAAAGCAGATATTCGCAGTCCACTTTTCAGGGATATCGATATGCCCGATTGGTTTACCCTCCGGATTATATACTGAAACACCCCTGCCGGTAAGATAAATATTGCCCATTTCATCAATGGTCATTCCATCTGAAGCTTCATTAGTAAACTCCTGCTTATTTTTTAGCGTTCCGTCCTTATTGATTTCGTACCGGTAGGTCTTCCATTTGCCCATGTCTGCAACATAAAGCCATTTTCCATCGGGTGTACCTACAATACCATTGGGCTTCACGGTGCCGCTGTCCACCAGGATCAACTCATTTTTATGGGGAGCCAAATAATATACGCTTTCGCCTCCCAGTGTGGAGTCCGCGGTTTTCCTCGTCCAGTAATCACGCTGATAATATGGATCTGTAATATATATTCCACCCGAAGGATCGATCCAAAGATCATTCGGACCATTCAGCTGATGTCCATGGTAATTTTTTACGAGGATCTTTATCCCGCCTTTTGGATTTATGGACCACAATTGATCATTCTCATCAGCACAACTGATTAAATCTCCTTTTGAATCAAAATACATTCCATTCGACCTGCCCGCTTTTTCCATAAAAACGGAAAGTTTTCCCTGGGTATCGTATTTCCAGATTCTATTATTGGGCTGGTCGGTAAAAAAAATATTCCCTTCCTTATCAACAGCCGGACCTTCAGTAAAGCTAAATCCGCTGTCAATCAATACGGGTTTAATTCCCGGTTTTAGAATTCCGTTTTTTACAAGGCCCGAGGAATCCACAGGCTGGGCCGAGACCCTGTTCACCAGGGGAAAAAACACAATAAAGGCTAAGATTAATCGAAACATATCCCACAAAACTGTTTGCTGACTAATGAAGTTAAGTGACGCAGATTTAAAAAGGAGGCCTGTGAATAAATTTATCTTATTTCAAATAAGAATCATTACAAATGGT